>CANNKR010000065.1 GCA_947504615.1 Gemmatimonadota bacterium
CCTCGAGCGCGACCTCAATGGTGTAGAGCCCGGTCCGCGGGTCGGCTGACGCGCCGATCTGCGAGACACGTCCGGTGAAGGTCTTTCCCGGCACCGCTTCAAACGATACCTGCGCCTGCGCCCCGAGCTTCACGCGCACGGCCTCACGGTCGGGCAAGCCGGCGCGCAGCACGCTGCCGCGTGCACGCGAGGCGAACTGGATGATCGGGGTGCCGGGGCCCACCAACTGTCCAGCGCTCGCCATGCGCATGAGTACCACCCCTTCGGCGGGGGCGATGATCGTCGCGAACTCGTGGTTCACGCGCGCCGCGCGAAGATCGGCTTCGGCGGCGTCACGCCCGGTCTGGGCATCCTGCCACTGCGCGAGCGTGACCACGGAATCCTTGAAGAGCCGCTCGGCGCGCGCGGCATCGCGCCGAGCCTTGTCGGCGCCGGCCGTGGCCTTGGCAACCATGGCGTCGATCTCGCGCTGGTCGAGCACCGCCAGCACCTGGCCACGGCGCACCTTGGCGCCGTCGTCAACGAGCACCTTGGCCACGATGCCGCCAATCTTGAACGAGAGCATCACCTCGTCCTTTGCGCCGAGCGTTCCCGTGGCGGTGATGACCGGCGCAGTGCCCGCCTGCGTCACGTCGGACATGCGCACGGGGATGCCGGCGTCGGCGGGGGCTCCCGCGCCCTGGGCGGGCTTGCCGCAGGCGGCAGCGACGGTCAGTGAGAGAAGGGCGAATCGCGAAATGGAGTTCATGGGATTTCGGTGTGCTTGGGGGCTCGACATACGGCTACTGGGGAATTGCCCGAAGGGCAGATGCGCGTTCGAGATCGATGACGCGTGCGGCAAGGGTGTAGCGGCTCAGCACCAGATTCAGTTCCGAGGCCGTCAGCTGTGAGCGCGCGTCGCTCCACTCGAGGTGCGACGCGAGTCCTTCGCCGAATCGGCGATCGACCAGCTGGAAGGCGCGTCGCGCGGCATCGAGTCGCGCGGTCGCGGCCGCCAGCCCCTGTTGCGCCACGTCCACGGCCTCATAGGAGGTGCGCACGTCCAGCGCGATCATCCGGTCGGCCTCGGCGCTGCGCAGGGCCATGGTGCGGCGCGCTGACGCGGCCTGCTCGCGGCGCGTGGCGTCTTGCCCGCCGTTGAACAGGTTCCATTGCAGCACCACGCTCGCGATGCCCGCGTCGTGCGCTTTGTCAAAGTGATACTCCGCGCCCTGCACGCCGTAGTCGGCGGCCAGGACGAGGCTTGGCATGAACGACGCCGCCGCGGCGCGGCCCTGCGCGCGCACGGCGGCCGAGCCGGCGACGGTCTGGGCACGCTCCTCGCGACGCAGGCCGGCGGTGAGCGCTTCGTCCAGCGTGAGTGGTCGCGGTTCCGGTAGCAGCGAGTCGCTGAGCATCGGCACCGGCGCATCGGCCTCGCGGTCGAGGAGCAGGTTCAGCGCTCCCAGGGCCGCATGGCGCAGTCGCACCGCTTCGGCGCGCTGCTGCTGGACGTCGGCGGCGGTGGCGCGGGCACGAAAGACGGCATCGCCGGTTGCGGCGCCGGCGCCGACGAGCCGCTCGGCCACGCGCTGGTTTTCGGCGACCACCGTGACGGTGGCGTCGTAGATCTGCACGGCGCGTGCGGCGCGGGCGTAGTTCAGGTAGGCCACTCGCGCGTCGGCGTCGAGGCGACGCTTGGCCGAGGCCAGTTCGGCACCGCGGAGGTCGCGCATGGCGCGCGCCGCGGCGAGGTTGGCGAAGAGCGCGCCGTTGAAGAGCGGGAGTGTGCTGCGGAGTTTGGTCTCCTGCTTGTAGGGCAGGGTCTGATGAATGTTCGTCGGGAAGCGGTCCTGGCCGATGAGCTGGTTGAGCGCGGCGTACGCCGGGTTGATGGCGTCACCGATGTCGATGGCGCCGTTGAGTTCGGAGTAGCGCGCTTCGACGCCGAGCGTTGGGAGAAAGAGTCCCTTGGCCTGGCGGACGCCGAGTGCGCCCTGTCTGTCGGCTTCACGCGACTGGCGAATCCCGAGGTTTCGGGCGATGGCCAACCGGGCAATGGAGTCGAGGGGGCTTTGCGCCGCGGCGTCGCAGGCCCAGGTGAGCAGGAGTGCGAGGGCGGCAACGGTTCGCGTCGTGTCTTTGAACATCGCTAGGGTGTGTAACAGTGTTAGGTATAGTGGCAAAAAAATGGACGATCAGGACGCGGGGACCTTCAACACTCCTCGGCAGATGACGTCCACCATCAGTGCCGAAGTCTCGGCTGGATCCTTCATGACGATCCAGGGGTGCAGGGTGCCCTTCGGCATGCTCAAGTGAATGGCCGCGACACCGTGGACACCGGCCCAAAACGTCTGCGCAATGAGCTCAGCGTCGGTCAGTTCCGGCCGGAATGCTCCAGCGGCCATCGCCTGTCGGATGTTCGACAACAGGAACTCATACCCGTCTTCCGCCGGATCAATGGTGACGACGTCCGGGCCAGGCATTGGGCGTTCCACCATGAACAGAAAGCGGAACTGCTGGGGGTTTTCCAGAGCGAAACGGACGTAGTTTACGCCCATCGCGCGCAGCCGGTCTATCGGGTTGGGAATCTGCCCCATATGGCGGAGCGCTTCGCTGAGGGCGCGGAAATCCATCAGGCACAACTCGTTGAGGAGCGCGTCCTTGTCGGCGAAGTGGTGATAGATGGCCGTGGCGGTGTAGCCGATCTGTTCGGCGATTCGGCGCATCGATGTCTGTGCGTATCCTTCGCTGGTGAACAGCTCGCGTGCCGCCTCGAGGATGAGGCGGCGCGTCTCGGCTTTTTCCCGGTTACGGCGTGCGCGGGATGGCGAGATGGGCTTGGCTGGCTTCAGCGATGTTGGCATCGTACAACTAACCTAACGGTGTTAGGTGGGCGTGTCAATCCCCGTTCCTGCCGCCAGGCGCGCGCCTGCCTCGGCAAGGCGGCTCCCGCCGGAGTATTTTCCTTGCGCACCCTCGACCGGACAACGACATGTTCTCGCTCAAAGGCAAGCGCGCGCTCGTCACCGGCGGCTCTCGTGGCATCGGCGCCTCCATCAGCCGTGCCCTCGCCGCCGCCGGCGCCGACGTCTGCATCGGCTACCACTCGCGCGCCAAGGACGCCAAGGCGGTCGCGGCGCAGTGCCGCGCGCTCGGCGTGAAGGCGGCCACGTGCGCCAGCGACATCAGTACCACAATTGGCGCGGAGAAACTGGTGGTGCACACCATCCGCGAACTCGGCGGGCTCGACCTGTTCGTCGGCAACGCCGGCATCTGGCCCGTGGATGAAGTGCCCGTGGCCGACATGGCCGATGATCGTTGGTGGCGCACCATGAAACAGAACGTCGACTCGATGTTCTTCACCACGCGCGCTGCGCTGAAGGTGATGGAGCCGAACGGACGCGTGGTGCTCATCGCGAGCACCGCCGGCCAGCGCGGCGAGTCGATGCACGCCGACTACGGCGCATCAAAGGGCGCGATGATCAGCTTCGTGAAGTCGGTGGCCATCGAAGTGGCCGGGCAGGGGATCACGGTGAACGCCGTGGCCCCGGGCTGGGTAGATACCGAGATGTGCGACATCCCGTACGCCAATGGCGGAAAGGAACGAATCGCAGCCGGAATCCCCGTGGGTCGCGTGGCGTCGCCCGATGACATTGCGTTCCCGACGGTATTCCTCTGTACGGACGAAGCGCGTCACATCACCGGGGAGATCCTGAACGTGAACGGGGGCTCGGTGCTCTGCGGATGAAAATCCTCGTGGTGGGTGGCGGCCTCGTCGGCCTGGGTACCGCGCGGTCACTCCGGGCCAGCTTCCCCGATGCGCACCTGACCGTCGTGGACAAGGAGCCGCGCTTCGGCGCGCACCAGAGCACGCACAACAGCGGCGTGATGCATTGCGGGCTCTACTACACGCCGGGTTCGGCGCGTGCGCGGCTCGCCCGGCGTGGCATTGACCTCATGCGCATGTTCTGCGCGACGCACGATGTCGCGCACGACACGTGTGGCAAGCTCGTGGTGGCCGCGTCCGCCGATGAGGTGCCGCGTCTGCGCGCGCTCTTCGAGCGGGGGCAGATGAACGGCCTGCAGGGGCTACGCTGGCTCTCGGCCGACGAGGCCCACGAAATCGAGCCGCACGTGAACGTCGTCGCTGCGGTGCACGTGCCGGAAGAAGGGATCGCCGATTTCCGTGGCGTGGTGGATGCGCTGGCCGCCGAGTTGACCGACGCGGGGGTCGAGATGCATGCCTCGGCGGCGGTCACCCGCATTGCGCGTGAGGGGGCGGGGTGGCGGGTGCAGGCGGGCGGGCACGACCTGCGCGCCGACTTCCTGGTCACCTGCGCGGGGTTGCACAGCGACCGCGTGGCGCGAATGGCCGGTGAGCACCCCACCACGCGCATCGTCGGATTCCGTGGCGAATACTTCGTGCTGAAGCCGGAGCGCGAAAAGCTGGTGAACGGCCTGATTTATCCGGTGCCCGATCCGTCGTTCCCGTTCCTCGGCGTGCACTTTACCCGGCTGGCGCTGGGCGGCGTGGAATGCGGCCCGAATGCCGTGCTCGCGCTCGACCGCGAAGGGTATCGTCGCCTGGCGTTCAACCTACGCGATGCGGCGTCGGCGCTCACCTTCCCGGGGCTCTGGCGCTTCATGGCGCGCTACACGCGCACCACGGTGTTCGAGTTGCAGCGGTCGCTGAGCAAGTCAGTGTTCGTCCGGTCACTGCAGCGGCTGGTGCCGGAGGTGAGCGGCGACGACTTGCTTCCCGGTCCCGTGGGTATTCGCGCGCAGGCGATGCGACCGGACGGGTCGTTCCTCGACGACTTCGAGTTTCTCGAGAGCCCCGGGGCGCTGCATGTGATCAACGCGCCTTCTCCGGCGGCCACAGCCTGCCTGGCAATCGGCGAGGATGTGGCGGCACGCGTGGCAACGCGCCTCGCGTCGCGGTAGTCATCTCGCCGCGCACGCCACAGATTTCTCCCATGGCCCGACTGAACCCTCCCAAGGAAGTGCTGGAGATCGCCACCAAGCTCCGTGAGAAGGGGTTCGAGGCGTGGTGCGTAGGTGGCGCCGTGCGCGACGCGCTGCTCGGGCATCCCGACCTCGACTGGGACCTTGCCACCTCGGCGACGCCGACGGATGTGATGCGCATCTTCAAGCGCACGGTCCCCGTTGGCATCGCCTTCGGCACCGTGGGGGTGCTCGATCGCAACGGGCGCATGCACGAGGTCACGACCTTTCGTCATGACGTCACGACCGATGGGAGGCACGCCGAGGTGAAGTTCGGCGCGTCGCTCGACGAAGACCTGTCGCGTCGCGACTTCACGATCAACGCCATCGCCTACGATCCGCACACGCACGAACTGCGCGATCCCTTCCACGGGCAGATGGACCTGGGGCACGGGCTGGTGCGCTGCGTTGGCGACGCCGAGCAGCGCATGAAAGAGGACCGCCTGCGTGCACTGCGAGGGCTGCGCTTTGCGTCGCGTTTTGGTTTTGAGATTGAACCCGCCACGTGGAATGCCATCTGTCATTCGGCGCCGCATCTGGGGCGCCTGAGCGCGGAGCGCGTGAAGCAGGAACTGGAAAAGACCATGGAGCAGGTGGCGCGCCCGGCGCTGGCGCTGGAACGCTGGCGCTCGGCTGGCGCGCTTGGCGCGCTGGTGCCGCCGCTGCACGATGCGCCCAGCGAACGCTTCGCCGCGCTCGACTACCTGCCGCTTCCGGGGCTGGCGGGGCGACCGCAGCGCAAGGTGCTTCGCCTCGCCGCGCTGTTCTTCGGGGATGATCGCCGCAGCGCCGACGTCACTTTGCGCGCCCTGAAGTTCTCCAACGCCGATACCGCGTGGATCGTGCGGCTGGCCGACGTGCGCGCGCGGCTCGGGGCGGCGGTGGACGCGGCGATGCTGCGCGATGGTGGTGCCGATGGCGCCGCGGACGGCGGGGCGACGGATGCCGAATTGCGCCGATGGGCCGCCGAGGTGGGGCGCACGGCAGCGGCGAGTTTCTGGCGGTTGCACGCCGCGCTGTGGAGTGCGCGGCGAGCCACGGGTGGCGCAGCGCCGTCGGAGCGCCGCGTGGCGAGCACGCACCGTCGGCTGGTGCGCATCGCGTACCGCGACGCCATTGCCATCGGGGACTTGCAGGTGGATGGGGAAGACCTGGTGGCCGCCGGCGTGCCGAAGGGGCCAGCCGTTGGCTCGACGCTGAAGCGGTTGTTGGATCTTGTGATCGAGGATCCGGCGGTGAACCGCCGGGAGGCGTTGGTGGGGTTGGCGGTTGAAATGCAAAGGAAGCTTTAGGCTGTAGGCTGTACGATTTATGCCGTCTGCTTGATTTGTTTGCGCCCGAACATCACTCGCCGAGGGTTCGTACAGCTGAAATCGTACAGCGTACAGCCTAAAGCTTCTTTTCCTGTCGAATGCTCTTCCGCCACGCTTCCCCCCCCACCACCATCGCCCCCAGGTTTCGCCCCGACTCGGCGCTCTTTGCGACGAGCATCGAGCGCGGCTTGAACGTCGCGCGCATTGGTGCGGGGATGGCGCGGTCGGTCGACTTGCTGCATGTGCTGAGCGAGCATCTGCCGCCCGTGGTTGATTGTGCCATCGACTGCCTGCGGAGCCAGCGCAAGTTCGTGGGTGCCGGGTTGGCGCTCCCGGAGGTGCGCGAGACCATTGCCCGGCTCAAGGTGCCGCTGGTCCAGAGTGGCGGCGTGGAGCTGGCGGTCTACACGCCCGAGGATCAGCTGGTGCTGAGCCCGATGCTGGACCTGTGGATCTACAGCCGTTCGGACCGGTGGGCCTTTCTGCTGGTCGGGGAAGGGCTGGAGCAGGTGGCGAGCATTCCAGCGCGTGGATGGAGCGTGGCGCGCGACGAGTTTACTGGGGCCCCCGATCTGGTGGCGGCGGTGGAGAAAACGGCCGAACGGTTGACACTCCGGTTAGAGTAAGAGCGTGAATACAACGATCATGCTTACCGGGGCCGCGGCGCTGGCCAACGTGGCCGGGGCCGCCGCCGTGCTGTCGCGTCGCAGTTGGGGGGCTCGATCGCTCGAGCTGATCCTGGCGTTTTCCGCGGGCTTTCTGGTCGCGGTCTCGCTCGGAGACCTCGTGCCCGAGGCGATCACCACGGGGGGCCCGAGCGCGGCCTGGGTGATCCTCGGCGGCTTTCTTGCGGTGCACCTCACCCAACACGTCTTCGTGCGCCACTTCCACTATGGCGCCGAGACGCACCAGGTGGAGAAGAGCGTCGGCACATCGGCGCTGGTGGGGCTGATCCTCCACACGTTCGTCGACGGCGTCGCCATCGCCACGTCGTTCGCGGTGAACAACCATCTGGGGCTCATGGTCTTCGCAGCCATCGTGCTGCACAAGCTCCCCGAAGGGTTCGCCATCTCGTCGCTCTTCCTCGCTGCGGGAGGCACGCGCAGGGCGGCGCTGGGTGCGGCCGCTGCGCTCGGACTCGCCACGCTCGTGGGCGGGGTGGCCACGGGGATGATCGACTCGCTGGCCGTCCACGGTCTCGCGCTCTCCGCGGGTGTCACCCTGTACGTCGGGGCGTCCAACCTGATTCCCGAGTTCCAGGGGAAGCGTGGGTGGGCGCACAACGCCTTCTTTTTCCTCGGCGTCGGGTGCTACGTGCTGGTGGCGTGGATGGTGCCGTAGGGCCGACTTGCCACTCCCGACCGAATGTTATAACATTCGTGGCAACAGGAGGGGGCGATGAAGAAATCGAAGATCCGGGCCATCGGCAACTCGCTGGGTGTGGTGATCCCCAAGGCGATGCTAGATCGGCTGCAGGTGCGCGAGGGCGACGCGGTATACCTGGTGGAACGCACCGACGGCATCGAGGTGCGGGCGGGGGATCCGGAGTTTGCGCGTCAGGCGGAGTTGCTGCGTGATGGATTGCACATGTATCGCAACGCCATGACGGAGCTGGCCAAGTAATGCCCGGGCGCAAGACGATTCGCTGGCTGTCCGTTGAGTTCGTCGAGTACGTCAGCGAGCAGGTGGTCGCGCAGTCCGGCGGCTCGCATGGGCTGCGCGACCGCGGGCTGCTGGAGTCTGCGTTGGCGCGCGGGCAGCAACGGGCAGCGTACGACGAGTCTGCCGACCTGTGCGACCTGGCGGCCTCGCTCGGGTACGGATTGGCCAAGAACCACCCGTTCGTCGACGGCAACAAGCGCACCGCGTTCCAGTGCGTCTACGTGTTCTTGGCGGATAACGGTCTTCAGTTGCGCGCCGAGGAAATGGACGTCGTGCTGACCGTCGAGGGACTCGCGGCCGGACGCGTGTCCGAACCCGACTTCGCATCCTGGCTGCGGGCAAACACCACAAAGGCTCGCCACCGCTAACCCCAGATGAACACGGGCACGCCTGTGTTCTTCGGTGGCCAGCCGTTGTCGTTAGATTGCACGCGTGGCCACCAAACGTCCTGTCCCCTCCCAACCCTCGATGTTCGAAGCCGCCGCGGGTGCTGCGCCGCTGGCTGCGCGCATGCGTCCGCGCACGCTTGATGAGGTCGGAGGGCAGCAGCATCTGCTGGCCCCGGGCAAGCCGCTGCGTGTGGCCATGGAACGCGGTGAGACTGGCTCCATTCTGTTCTGGGGCCCGCCGGGTACGGGCAAGACCACGCTGGCGCGGCTGGTCGCGCATCACGTGCGCGGGGAGTTCGTCGCGTTCAGCGCCGTGAGCGAAGGGGTGCCGCGCCTGCGGGAAATCGTGAGCGCCGCCGAGGGGCTTCGGGCGGCGGGGCGACGGACCATCCTCTTTGTGGACGAGATCCACCGCTTCAACAAGGGGCAACAGGACTACCTGCTGCCGCACGCGGAAAGCGGGCTGCTGACGCTCATTGGCGCCACGACGGAGAATCCGTCGTTCGAGCTCAATGGAGCACTGCTCAGCCGACTGCGCGTGTTCGTGCTCCAGCCGCTGACGCCCGACGATATCAAGGGAGTCATTCGTCGCGCTTTGGAGGACACGGATCGTGGCCTGGGCAAGCTGCAGTGTGCCATTGATGATGATGCGTTGGAGGTCCTCGCCGCGGAGTCCGATGGTGATGCCCGGCGCGCTCTCACCGTGCTGGAAGCCGCAGTGAGCCTCTGGGACGGTGGACGGCAGACGGTAGAGACAGCCGACGGCGTAGAACGTACAGCGTCCAGCGTACAGCTTCCCTTGTCCTTACTCCAAATACAGGACGCCCTCCAGCGCCGCTTCGCCCAGTACGACAAGACCGGCGAATCGCACTACAACACGATCTCGGCCTATCACAAGGCGCTGCGGGGCAGTGACCCCGATGGCGCGCTCTACTGGCTGGCGCGCATGATCGACGGCGGCGAGGACCCCATGTACATCGCGAGGCGCACCGTGCGATTTGCCAGCGAGGACATCGGCCTGGCCGACCCGCGCGCACTGCAGATCGCCATCGCCGCACGCGACGCATTTCACTTTCTTGGTTCGCCCGAGGGAGAGTTGGCGCTCGCAGAAGCGGCGGTGTATCTGGCGACGGCGCCGAAAAGCAATCGCGTGTATGTCGCGTGGGGAGCGGCGCAGGCGGCAGCACGTGAGACGCCGGCGGCCGGCGTGCCGCTGCACATCCGGAATGCGCCGACCAAGCTGATGAAGGAACTGGGCTACGGCGCGGGGTATGAGTACGCACACGCCGTACCCGAAGGGTACACACCGCAGGACTACCTGCCGGACGAAGTGGCCGAGCGGGTGTTCTACGAGCCCACGGGCTTCGGGTTCGAGAAGGAGATCGGCAAGCGGCTGGAGTGGTGGCGCACGCTGCGCGATCGCGCCGCCGCATCGGCCGGGGGCGTTGACGCCGCCGCACATCGCCCAGACGGGCCACTGGAGACCGAATGAAGCGCAACGTGGTACTGGTCGTGCTGTTTGCTGCGGTGGTGGTGGTAGCGGGCTGTGCGCGCATGGCGCGTGCGGCCTTTCAGACGCCCACGGTGGAGTTGAAGGACGTCGTGGTCAAGGGGATCGGCCTGAACGGCGGTTCGCTGGACGTGATCCTCGACGTCTACAACCCGAACGACTATCGCATTGACGCCAGCCGGGTGACCTACACGGTGCTCGCCGATTCGCTGAAGGTGGCCACGGGCGAAGTGACCAAGCTGGTGACGTTGACCAACCGGAAGATGACGACCATCACGCTGCCGGTCACGTTCACCATGCGCGAGCTGACGAAGGCGGCGGGGGTGCTGCTGCAGAACGGGAGCATCAACTACACCGTGCGCGGCGAGTTCACGCTGGCGACGCCGTTCGGCAACCTGACGCGTCCGTATCAGGGGAACGGCCGGTACGATTCGCTGAGCCGATAGCCGGATTCCTGGTGGGAATGTCCACCGTGGCACCGGCGAGCGCACAGCCCCATCCGTCGCGATAGATTAGACCCGTGGCCAAACACGTCATCGACCTTCAGGCGCCGCAGGAACGCGCCATCCTGGTGGGTGCCCCGCTCAAGCGAGGCACCGGCAAGCACCTGGTGCAGGAACACCTCGAGGAACTCGGCCGACTGGCCGACACGGCCGGCGCCGTGGTGGTGGGGGAACTCACCCAGCAGATCGAACGTCCGGACAGTTCGACGTACATCGGCAGCGGCAAGCTGGAAGAGCTGAAGACGCTGATGAACGATCGCGAGGCGACCGTCATCATCTTCGACGACGAGCTGAGTCCCGCGCAGGGCAAGAACCTGGAACTCGCGCTCACCAAGCGGGTGATCGACCGCGCCGAACTGATCCTGGACATCTTTGCGGTGCGCGCGCGCAGCGCCGAAGCCAAGATGCAGGTGGAGCTGGCCCAGCTGCAGTATTCGTTGCCGCGTCTCACGCGGATGTGGACCCACCTGGAGAAGTTTCGTGGTGGCATCGGCGTGCGCGGCCCGGGCGAAACGCAGCTCGAAACCGACCGCCGCCTGGTCGGGCAGCGCATTGGCCTGCTGAAGGAGCGGCTGGTCGACGTCGCCAAGAGCCGCGAGGTGCAGCGCAAGCAGCGGCGCAACCAGTTCCGCGCGGCGTTGGTCGGCTACACGAACGCCGGCAAGAGCTCCGTGCTGAAGGGGATGAGCGACGCGGCGGATGTGTTCATCGAGGACCGGTTGTTTGCGACGCTCGACCCGCTCACGCGTGAGGTGAATTTGGGAGGGGTTCGGGGTGGCGAGTGCCTTTTGACCGATACGGTCGGCTTCATCCGCAAGCTTCCTCACCATCTGGTGGCGAGCTTCCGCGCGACACTCGAGGAAACGAAAGAGGCCGATCTGCTGTTGCACGTCATCGACGCGAGCCATCCGACGTGGGAAGAGCAGCGGCTGGTGGTGGACGAGGTGCTGGCCGAGTTGGGGGTGCACGACACGCCGGTGATTCACGTCTTCAACAAGCTCGATCGGTTGTCGCCCGAGGAAGATGAGGCGCTGCGGGAGCGGATGGACAACCTGCTGCCGGGGAGCGTCTTCGTGAGCGCGGTGCGTCCGGGCGGGTTGGAGCCGCTGCGCGAGCGCCTGCTCGAGGAGCGCCGGAAGTCACGCCCCATCGTCGAGGTGCGGTTGAGCCCGAGTGACGGCAAGACGCTCGCCGAGTTGCACCGGGGCGCCGAGGTGCTGGGGCAGGCGATGGACGACGACTCCGGGGAACTGGTGGTGCGGGTGCGGGCGACGGCTGAACTGCTGGCGCGGCTGGGGCTGCACGGCGAGGCGCCATAGCAGGTTCGCGGTGTACAGAACGCAAAAACGGGACCCCGAAAGGGATCCCGTTTTCGTTACTAAGTGGGCGCGCAGGGACTCGAACCCCGGACCTCTGCTGTGTGAAAGCAGCGCTCTAACCAGCTGAGCTACGCGCCCTTGCCAGACGGAGGAAGCTAGTCGGGGCCCGACCAATATCAAAGCCCCCCGGCGCCCCGTGCGGGGCATCCCTACGCACCGTAGCTTCCCTGCCATCCTCCATCAAGCAGAACTCCCGTGCCCAGCCTCATCGATCCGCGCACCCTCGCCTTCCAGCTCTACGACGTGCTGGACGTCGAGTCGCTGTGCAGCCGCCCGCGCTTTGCCGATTATTCGCGCGAAGCCTTCGACGCCGTACTGTCTTCGGCCCAGGGGATTGCGACCGAGTATTACCTGCCGCACCAGAAGGCCAACGACACCGACGAGCCGGTGGTGGTGGACGGCAAGGTGGTGCTGAACCCGGGGGTCAAGCCGGCGTTCATGGCGACCGCCGAGGCCGGGTTGCTGGCCGCGTCGCAGGACGCCGAGGTCGGGGGGATGCAACTGCCGCACGTGGTGGCGGCGGCCGCCTATGCGTGGTTCGACGCCGCCAACGTGGCCACTGCCAGTTACCCTCTGCTGACCACCGGGGCGGCGAACTTGATTGCCGCGTTCGGCAGCGATGAACAGAAGGCCACGTGGCTGCCGCCGATGTTTGCCGGACAGTTCTCCGGCACCATGGCGCTCACCGAGCCTGACGCGGGGTCGTCGCTGGCTGACCTGCGCACCACCGCGGTGGCCCGTGCGTCGTCCAATGACTATCTGGTGACCGGCACGAAGATCTGGATTTCCGGCGGCGAGCACGAAATCACGGAGAACATCGTCCACCTCGTGTTGGCGCGCATCGAAGGGGCGCCCGCAGGGACCAAGGGCATTTCGCTCTTCATCGTGCCCAAGTTCCTGCTGAATGCCGATGGCTCGGCGGGGGCGCGCAATGGCGTGGTGCTGGGTGGCCTGATCCACAAGATGGGGTGGCGCGGCACATGCAGCACGCTGCTGAACTTTGGTGAACAGGGGCCGTGCGTGGGCTACCTGGTGGGCGAGCCGCACAAGGGGCTCACCTACATGTTCCACATGATGAACGAGGCCCGCATCGGGGTGGGACGTGCCGCGACGGGCATGGGGCACGCGGCCTATCACCATGCCGTGGACTACGCCCATACGCGCCGTCAGGGGCGACTGCCGGGGGAGAAGGACCCGTCCAAGCCGCCGGTGCCCATCATCGAGCACCCTGACGTCCGTCGCATGCTGCTGGAGGCGAAGGCAAACGTGGATGGCGCGCTCGCGCTCATTCTCGAATGCGCGATGCTGGTGGACCACGAACAGACCGCACCGACCGAGGAAGAGCGGACGGCGGCGTCGCAGCTGCTCGAAGTCCTGACGCCGCTGGCCAAGACCTTCCCGGCGCTCGGCTGCCAGGTGGCGATCAGCAACGCCATGCAGGTCATGGGTGGCTACGGCTACGCACGCGAGTACCCCATTGAGCAGCTCTTCCGCGACAACCGCCTGAACCAGATTCACGAGGGGACCAACGGCATCCAGGCGCTGGATCTGCTGGGCCGCAAGGTGATGCAGAACGGTGGCGCCTGCTTCAAGGCGCTCGCCGGCCGGATGAAGGCGACGATTGCGTCGTGTGCTGGTGGCGACGCGTCGGTGCAGGGAATGGCGGGGGAACTCGCCGGCGCGCTGGGGCAGTGGGCGCAGTGCACGCAGGGACTCGGCGCGGCGATGGCCAAGGATCCCACGCGGGCGCTGGCCAACGCCACGGTGTACTACGACGTGTCGGCCCGCGTGGTGGTGGCGTGGCTGTGGCTGCGGATGGCGTCGGTGGCCTCGACCAAGCTCGCGGGCGCGCTCAGTGATGACGAGCGGGATTTCCTGCAGGGCAAGATGCAGGCGGCGCGGTACTGGTTCGGCTGGGAGTTGCCGCGCATCGCCCCGGACATCGCGCTGCTGGCGCGGATGGACTCGGTGACGCTGGACACGCTGCCGGCGTGGTTCTAGCGGTTTCTGGAATGGGCCCTGTGGGATTTGAACCCACGCGCGTCGGATTATGAGTCCGCTGCTCTAACCACTGAGCTAAGGGCCCGCATTCGCTACTGCTACAACTTAGCGATGTGGCGCGCTGCTCTTCCAGAGGCCTGTGCGCCGCGCTGGTCGATGTCTCACTCGGCGCTCTGGCGCGCCCGCTCTGGCGCGAGATCAGCAGGCACGCCATACTGGGCCATCTCCGTATACACCTCGAGATGGAGCGCGTCCAATGAACCGCCTTGCCGTGGTGGCACGCCTCGCCGTCGCCTGTGTTGCCGTCGTCACGTTGCTGCCGGCAGACGGGCGCGCACAACGCATCCCCGTCGATGCCGCACCGCCG
>CANNKR010000066.1 GCA_947504615.1 Gemmatimonadota bacterium
CGCGGTGTGGGGGGCTGACACCGCCGGCCACGCCGTGCGCGACGGCAGCGGCTTGTCGCGGCACGACTACGTGACCCCCGAGACCATCGTACGGGTGCTCGACGCCATGCGGACGCACCCCGAGTTCAAGACGTTCTACGATGCGCTGCCCATCGCCGGCATCGACGGCACCATCCGCGCGCGGATGAAGGGCACGCCGGCGGAAGGCAACGTGCATGCCAAGACGGGGACGGTGGACAAGGCGCGCTCGTTATCCGGGTACGTGACCACCGCCGACGGCCGCGTGCTGCTGTTCAGCTTCCTCTGCAACAACTTCACGGTGCCCACGCGCGCGGTGGAGCAGGTGCAGGACGCCATTCTCGTGCGCCTCGCCGCCTCGCGCGGGCTGCGGTAGCGCGCGTGCTGAGCGTCGCAGAGGCCGTCGCGCGCATCACGGGTGATGTGCACGCGCTCGAGGTGGAGCGTGTGCCGTTGCTCGATGCGCCTGGGCGCGTGCTCGCCGCCGACGCGGTGGCCACGTACACGCTGCCGGCGTGCGACAACTCGGCCATGGACGGCTATGCCGTGCGCGGCAGCGAGCTCGAGGGGGCCAGCGAGGCGACGCCGCGCGAGTTCCGCGTGGTGGAGACCGTGGCCGCGGGGCAGTTTCCCACGCGCGCCATCGTGGCCGGAGAAGCCACCCGCATCATGACGGGCGCGCCACTTCCCCTCGGGGCCGATACCGTGGTGCGCGTGGAAGACACGGACGCCGGCACGGTCGTCGTGCGTGCCGTGAAGGAGCGTGACGCGCGCAAGAACGTGCGCCCGCGCGGCGAGGACTTCCGTGACGGCGACGTGGTGCTCCGCGCCGGCGAACCGCTGGGCCCGGCACAGGTGGGTGTGCTGGCATCGCTCGGCTATGCCGACGTCCCCGTGCATCGCGCACCGCGGGTGGCCATTCTCGGCTCTGGCGACGAACTGGTCGATCTCGACCAGTTCGACCTGGTGCGGAGCGGCCAGAAGATCGTAGCCTCCAACAGCTACACCCTGAACGCGCTGGTGCGTTCGGCGGGCGGCATACCTGTGCCTATCGGCAACGCCGCCGACACACCCGAGTCGATGCGCGCCCTGTTCGAGCGGGCCATCGCGGCGAAGCCCGACCTCATCGTGAGTTCGGCAGGGATATCCGTCGGCGAGTTCGACTATGTCCGCGACGTCCTCGGCGCGCTCGGCGCCGAGCTGAAGTTCTGGAAGGTGCGCATGCGTCCCGGCGCGCCACTGGGATTTGGCGCGGTGGCCGGCGTGCCGTGGATCGGCCTACCCGGAAACCCCGTGTCGGTGATGGTGACTTTCGAACTGTTCGTGCGGCCCGCCATTCGACGTCAGTTGGGGCACACGCGGCTGCACCGCCGTCCGGTGCCAGTGACGCTCGAGGAGCCCGTGCAGATCGGTGCCAGGCTCACGCATTTCCTGCGCGCCATCGTCACCGCACAGCCATCGGGCGCGCTGACCGCGCGACTCACCGGACCGCAGGGATCGGGAATCCTCACCTCGATGGCGCGGGCGAACGCCTTGCTGGTGGTCCCTGAGGATGCGCCGCAGCACGCGGCCGGCGACCGGCTGTCGGCCCTGCTGCTCACCCCCGACGCCCAGCTCGCCGAGTCGTTCGCGCTGTGAGCCTTCCGTTTGCGCCCGAACTCGCGGCACTCGGGGACCGGTTCGTGCTCGACACACGCGAGGTGGTGATCGCCGGTCGCACGTGGCAGCTGGACCACCCGCGCAGCGCCGAGGATCTGATCAGCGAAGCGGATTTCGAGCACGACGAGCGCCTGCCGTACTGGGCGGACCTCTGGCCGTCGGCCATCGTGCTCGCCACCGAGGTGAGCGGGTTGCCCGGCGCTGGCCTTCGCGCGCTCGAACTCGGCTGTGGACTGGGACTCCCGGCGCTGGCTGCGGCGAACGCCGGCTTCAGTGTCACGGCCACCGACTACTACGAGGATGCGCTCCGTTTTGCGCGGCGCAACGCCGTGCGCAACCTGGGGCGGGACCTGGCGACGCGGCTGGTGGACTGGCGCGCCCTGCCCGACGACCTGGGCCGCTTTGACCTGGTACTGGCCGCGGACGTACTGTATGAGCGTCCGTACGCGCCGCTGGTGGCCCGTGCGGTGCTGCAGTCGCTGGCACCCGGCGGCGTGGCGCTGGTCGCGGATCCCGGGCGTGTGGCGCTCGAAGGCTTTCGTGACGAATGTTTGGCGTGCGGTGCGCAGCTCAGCGTGCGCCGTGCGGTGTGGCACGAAGACGGAACCGCGAAGCACACGATCACCATTCACGAGGTGCGGCTCGGGTGAACCAGCCGTTACTGCAGATGGACCTTCGTCTTCTCGGCGTCGCGCTGCTGGTGCTCGGCGGGGCGGTGGCAGTCATCTGGTGGTTTGGGCGCAAGGTCCGCGACCATCTGGGGCCGGTGCGCGGCCCACAGGGGCTGCGGGAAACGCTCGGGGCCAATCCATCGGTACCGCCGCAGGTGGCACGCGCGCTGCAGCAGCGGGGGCTGGCCACGCCGGCACAACTCGCGACGATGACCGAGATGGAGCGCCAGCTCCTGTTCAGCTCGATGGCGAGCGCAATCAATGAGGAAGTGGAGCCGGCGACCGGTGCCCGCCCCGCGAGTACGCGGACCTTCATCCGTCCCGAGGAGCTCCCGACGCTCTACTGCCCCACCTGCAGCTACCGCATTGAGCGCTTCAGCAGCTCGGGGCCGATCACGGGGCAGTGCGAGACGTGCGGCGCCAAGGTGGTGGTGCGTCGCGACGGCGCGCGTATCCTGCTCACCATCATGCCCAAGGACGATCCGGAGGCCCGGCGCACGGACCTCCGGCTCGAGCCCTGACACCCGAGGTTCGACTGTGACATCCGCTTTCCGCCCGGCGCTGCTGGCGCTTCTTTTCGCCGCGCCTCTTTGCGGCCAGGGCACTGCCCGTGATACCGTCGCCAAGTCCACAGAAAAGGCGCCCATCTCCGACAACTCTTTCTTGGTGGAGGAGGCGTACAATCAGGAGAAGGGCGTCGTGCAGCACATCTCCGGCTTCAGTCGCACCAGCGGCACCGACGGTTGGGCGTACTCGCTGACGCAAGAGTGGCCGATGGGCGGACGCCGCCACCAGTTGAGCTACACGATTCCGCTGGCACGGCAGGGCGACCCCGCCTCCACCGGCGTGGGCGACGTGATGGTGAACTACCGCCTGCAGGCGCTCTTCGACGAGAAGCGCGGAATTGCCGTGTCACCACGCATCTCGTGGAGCTTCCCGACGGGCGACCACAAGAAGGGGCTCGGGCTCGGCGGCGGCGGCCTCCAGGTGGACCTGCCGATCAGCAAGACGTTGGGTCCCTCGTTCGTGTCGCATACCAATCTCGGTGCGACCACGTTTGCCAAGGCACCCGGCGCCGGCGACGCGTCCACCAGCCTGCACAATCTGTTTGCCGGCCAGAGCTTCGTCTGGCTCGCCCGGTCGCGATTCAACATGCTGGTGGAGACGGTGTGGACGCGCACGACCACCGAGTCCAACGCCGGCACGGGCGTCGAGGAGTCGCTGTTCATCATTCCCGGCATCCGCTGGGGCTACGACTTCCGCAGCGGCCTGCAAATCGTCCCGGGCATCGGGGTGCCCATCGGCGTCGGCGCGAGCAACGGCACCAGGCAGCTCTTCCTCTACCTGAGCCTCGAACACCCGTTTGCGGCGACCGGCAACTAGGCCAGTCGCTCCGCCACCACCTCGGCGATGTCGTAGACCTTCACGTCCGAGTCACGCGACGTCAGTGAGTCGTTGAGCATCGTCATGCAGAATGGGCAGGCCACGGCCACCGCCTGCGCCCCGGTCGCCAGCGCTTCGTCGGCGCGTTCGGCGTTGATGCGCTTCCCTTCCGTCTCTTCCATCCACATGCGGCCGCCACCGGCGCCGCAGCAGAGGCCCTTGTCCTTCGTCCGCGGCATCTCCACGAGGTTCACCACCGGGAGCGCGCGCCGAATGGTGTCGCGCGGCGCATCGTAGATCTGGTTGTAACGCCCCAGATAGCACGAGTCGTGATAGGTGAAGGTGCTCACCGCCTCGTGCAGGTCCTGACGCAGCGGCACGCGCCCCTGGGCCATCAGGTGCTCAATGAAGACCGAGTGGTGGATGACGTCATAGTTGCCGCCGAACTGCGGGTACTCGTTGCCCAGCTGGTGCATGCAGTGCGGGCAGGCGGTGACGATGGTCCGCACCTCGTACTTCGCCAGCGTGTCGACCGTCTCCCGGGCGAGCGTCTGATAGAGGTACTCGTTGCCCATGCGTCGCGCGGGATCCCCATTGCACTTCTCCTCGCGGCCGAGGATGGCAAAGTTGACGCCGGCGGCCTGCATGATCTTTGCGAAGGCAACGGTGGTCTTCTTGGCGCGCTCGTCGAACGAGCCCATGCACCCCACGAAGTAGAGCACGTCGGCACGTTCGCCACGCTCAGCCAGTTCGGCCATGGTCGGGATGTTCATGCCGTCGGCCCACTTGCCGCGCTCGCCCGGGTCAAACGCCCACGGCGACCCGCGCTGCTCCATGCTCTCGAACGCCGGCACCACCTCTTCGGGGAACCGCGACTCGCCGAGCACCAGGTTGCGCCGCAGTTCGAGAATCACCTCGAGCTGGTCGATGGACACCGGGCATTCCTGCACGCACGCGCGACAGGTGGTGCAGGCCCACAACTCCTGCTCCGTGATGTAGCCGTCGAGCAGCGTCTTGGCGTCGTGCTCGGCCGATCCCGCGGCGGTGCCGAGGAGCACGGGGGCCCGCGTTTCGAGCCGCTCGCGCACGTTGATCATGATCTTGCGCGGCGACAGCATCTTGCCGGTGGTATTGGCCGGGCACACCGACGTGCAGCGGCCGCACTCGGTGCACGAAAAGCCGTCGAGCAGGCTCTTCCACGAGAGGTGCTCCACGTCCTTGGCGCCGAACTGCTCCGCATCGCCTTCGAGGTCCATGTACTTCATGACCCCCGGCTGTCCGGGGCCACTGGTGTTCGAGAGATAGACGTTGGGCAGTGACGCGACGACGTGCAGGTGCTTGGAGTACGGCAGGTAGTTCAGGAAGCCCAGCACGAGCAGGCCATGCGCCCACCAGTTGATGCCGTGAATGACGTTGGCGGCGCCCACCGGCACGAAGGCGACCATCTGCGCCAGAGCAAAGGAGATCGGCCGATAAAACGGCGTCGCCGCTTCCGGATGCCCGACCATGTGGAACGCCTCGGTCAGGAACATCGTGATCATCAGCAGGCCGATCCAGCTCAGGATGAAGAGCGGATCGTTGGGATGCGTCTCGGCGCCCTGCAGGCGCTTGACGCTCTTGGTCAGCCGGCGGAACAACGCCAGGGCAAGCGCGCCGAGGACCAGCGCGCCCCACAGGTCCTGGTTGCCCATGTAGAAGCGGTACGCCCATTGCGGCATGAAGCGCGCGAAGCTGAAGCCGGGGACGACGCCGGCGGCCAGGAACTCGACGGTGCCCGCCGACAGGATGCAGAAGCCCCAGAAGATGGCCGCGTGCATCGGGCCGGCGATCGAGTCGCGGAAGATCTTCTTCTGGAAGACCCCGATCGTGATGAGATTCGCGAGGCGCCGCGGGATGGCGTCCCAGCGCGAGTCGTCGAGCCGCCCGATGCGCAGGAAGCCGACGAGCCGCTGGACGTTAGACGCGAAGAAGCCGAGGGCGGCGACGATGATCAGGGCAAACAAGCCGTTCGATGCGGTCACGGTGTGCTCACAGGGTGATGGCGACGGACGGGGGGCCCAGAGGCGCGTCGACTGCACGCGCCGCCCCATACGCTACGGCGGCGGCGCACCGCCGACAAGCGAATGGGGCACTACGCTACCACTTCGCCTGCGACCCCCAGACACTATGCGGAATCGCAAACACCACCATGGTGACGATGGTGGCCACGACCACCGCAACCTTCGCCTCGCGCCCGCGCCGCAACTGAAACGCGGCCAGGATCCAGGCCACGCCCGCGATGAGCGTCTTGTTGTCGGTCAGGTCGTAGCCGAACGGAATGCCGGTCCAGTACGCGTCGAACGCATACTTCTGCACGATCGGCCCGAGCACGAAGCCGCCGAAGACGAGCAGCGCCGTCGTCGCGAAGCCCCACCGGCGCGTGTCGCCCCCACCGATGGCGGCGAACAGGGCGCGCATCGCGAACATCATCCCGAAAAACATGGCGAAGACGTGGGGAATGAGGACCCACGCCGGCACGTCGCCCTTGAATCGTGTGATCGCGGGCTTCTCGGGAAACGCCACCTGTTCCGCGCCACGCGTGAGCTTGACGCGATACTCCAGTTTACCGGCCATCGGCATCAGCGCCTCAGGCGCCGGCGGGAGCACCGTCGAGAGCACCGCACCCTGGCGCACCATCGTCTCGGTCCGCCAGGGGTCGTTGGTCGGGAAGCGCCGCCACTCCACGGCGCCCAGCACCGAGGAATCGGCCACGGTGACCGTGACCGGCTGCCGCGCGGTGATGGAGTGTGTGCGCAGCAAGCGGAGCGTGATGTCCTGACCACCAAGGCTGACCGTCCCGCGCGCGGGATACGTCGGTCCGGTCCGCCGCTGGTAGATGGCCGAGATCAGCGTGATGGCGACGGCAAGAAACCAGTGCACGGACGGTCTGCGGAAGAAGTTCATCACGCCCCCGCCTTTGCCTTCTTCACTTCCTCGGTCAGCACGGGCAGGATGTCGAGCACATCCCCCACGATGCCGTAGTCGGCGACCTTGAAGATCGGAGCTTCCTTGTCCTTGTTGATCGCGACGATCGTCTTTGATGTACGCATGCCCGCGAGATGCTGGATGGCGCCCGAGATGCCGCACGCGACATAGAGATCGGGGCTGACCAAGCGGCCCGTCTGGCCGATCTGGTCCGAATGCGGACGCCAGCCGTCGTCGGTGACAGCGCGCGTGGCGCCGACGGCCGCGTTGCCGAACGCCGCCGCCAGGTTTTCGACCAGCGCGAAGTTCGCCGCCTCTTTCAGGCCGCGACCACCGGCGATGATCACCGGCGCCTCGCCGAGATCAATCTTGCCGCCCGCCGCCTTCTCGGTGAGCGTCACCTTCACGCGCGACGACGCGGGATCGATGGCGCTGGCCAGCGCCTCCACCGTGCCCGCCTTGGCGTTCTCCACCGGCAACACCGCGCCGGCCCGCAGCGAGATGATCGCCGGCGTCGCCTTCAGCACGAAGGTCTGGACGATCTTGTTGGTGTAGCCGGGGTGCTGCACCGTCACGCTGTCCGCGGAAAACGCGAACTCGGTGACATCGGAAGCGTAGGCAAGCTTCATCTTCGCGGCCACACGCGCCACGAGGTCGTGCCCCTGCGCGCTGGCCGCAAAGAACGCGGCGCGATACCCGCTCCCCAGCCGCTGGGCGAGCGTGGCGACGATCGCCTCGGGATTGTAGTTGGCAAAGGCGTCGTGCTCCAGCACCAGCACCACGTCGGCACCGTGCGCGGCGAGCCTGGCGGCGAACTGCCCGACCCCCGGCGCGCCGACGAGCACGGCGTGCACCTGGCCACCGGTGGCATCAGCCACCCGGCGGGCGGCGGTGACGGTTTCGAGCCCGGCGCGGCGCAGCTCGCCAAGACGCGTTTCGGAAAATGCGAGAATGTTGGGCATCAGAGTACCTTCGCCTCTTCCTTGAGGAGACGCACGAGTTCGGGGACCGCGTCCCGGCCCTCGCCGATGATGCGCCCCGCGGCCCGTTCGGCCGGAAGCTCGAGCTTTTCCAACTGATAGGTGATCGCGCCGAGCTGGGCGGGCTTCGACTCCATCGGCTTCTTCTTGGCGGCCATGATCCCCTTCAGCGAGGGATAGCGCGCCCGCGCGATCCCCTCGTCGATGGTCACCACCGCCGGCAGCGGGCACTCGATGAGCTCGTACGAGCCTTCGAGTTCGCGACGCGCCTTCACCACGCCACCCTCGACGTTGAGCTGCGAGATGGCCGAGATGAACGGCACACCGAGCAACTCGGCGACGAACGCGCCCGTGCTGCGATTCTGCGTGTCCACCGCCATGCGGCCGAGGAGCACCAGGTCGTAGCCGCCGTCCTTGAGTTCAGCCGCAATCGCCGTGGCGATTGCGAGGCCGTCACTCACCGGCGCGTCCTGCTTGAGATGCACGGCGCGGTGCGCACCCATGGAGAGCGCCTTGCGCAGCGTCTCCTGCACGACGTCGGGGCCCAGCGAAATAACCGTCACTTCGCCGGCGCCAAGTTTTTCAGTGATCTGGATGGCCACCTCGGCGGCGTAGCCGTCGAAGTCGGACATGTCGAATTTGAGTCCCGTCTCGTCGATGGCAGTGCCAGACGGACCAACCTTGAAGCGCCCTTCCATGTCTGGAACGCGCTTGATGCACACGGCCAATTTCACCGTGAAAACCCTCGGAAAAGGTGTACGGGAAAGCTACTCGACGGTAGACGGTAGACGGTAGACGGTAGACGGTAGACGGTGGACGGTGGAACCGGGCGGCCCCCCTCGGACCGTTGGAGCGGGGCGCCCGTCGGTGGCCGCAACCCGCCCCCAGAAGCATCTTTGCCCCCGTCTACCGTCCACCGTCTACCGTCTACCGTCTCCCCCCCCCCGTGCCTACCGCCCTCATCACCGGCGCCTCCGCCGGCATCGGCCGCTCCTTCGCCGAGTCGCTCGCCCGCCGCGGCTACGACCTCATCCTGGTGGCCCGCAGCACCGCCCGTGTGGAAGCCCTGGCACGCGAACTTGCCACTCGCCACGGGGTGGCGTGCGACGCCTGGACCGCCGACGTCTCGTCCGACGCGGGGCGCGAATCGGTGGCCGACCGCATCGTCGCCCTGCCGCGGCTCGACCTGCTGATCAACAACGCGGGGTTTGCGACCACCGGCAAGCTGGCGAAAACCGCGCTTGAACCGCAGATGGAGATGCTGCGCCTGCACGTGCTGGCCCCCATGCGCCTGTGCCGAGCGGCGCTGCCGCAGATGATCGCGCACGGAGCCGGCGGCATCATCAACGTCAGCTCCATCGCCGGGTTCGTCTACGGCCCGGGCAACGTCAACTACTCGGCCACCAAGGCCTATCTCACCAGCTTCACGCGGGGCCTCGACACCGAGCTGGTGCGCACGGGGGTTCGCGTGCAGGCGCTGTGCCCTGGTTTCACGCACACCGAGATCCACGACGAGATGCTGCAGGTCAAGCAGCAGATCCCGTCGTGGCTGTGGATGCAGTCCGGCGACGTGGTCGAGATCTCGCTGGGCCAGCTGGAGCGCGGCGGCCCGGTGGTCTGCATCCCGGGGATGAAGAACCGGCTGATGATGGCGGTGCTGCAGCTGATCCCGCACGCACTGCGGCGGCGGATGGCAGTGCGGGGGAAGCGGACGAAGTAGCGGCCGAGCAGCGCCGCTCAACCCTTGAAGGCGTTCATCCCGGTCTCGGCCATCCCGATCACCAGTGAGTGCACGTCGTGCGTCCCCTCGTACGTGTACACGCTCTCGAGGTTGGCCATGTGGCGCATGGCCGAGTACTCGGCCAGGATGCCGTTCGCGCCGAGGAGGCGACGGGCCTCACGCGCGATGTCGGTGGCGACACTCACGTTGTTGCGCTTGGCAACGCTCACCTGCTGCGGGGTATAGGTCCCCGCATCCTTCATGCGCCCCAGGTGCAGCGACAGCAGTTGCCCCTTGATGATCTCGGTGAGCATGTCGGCCAGGCGCACCTGCTGGATCTGGAAACCGCCGATGGGCCGGTCGAACATCACGCGGGTCTTGGCGTATGAGAGTGCCTCCTCATAGCAGGCGATGGCCGCGCCCATCGCTCCCCACGAGATGCCATAGCGCGCCTGCGTCAGGCACATGAGCGGGCTCTTGAGGCCGCCCGACTTCGGCAGGATCGCGTCAGCCGGCAGGTGCACGTCGCTGAGGATGAGTTCACTCGTCATCGACGCGCGCAGCGACAGCTTGCCCTTGGTTTCCTTGGTCGTGAAGCCCGGGGTGCCGGCGGGAACGAGGAAACCGCGCACGCTGTGCCCGTCGTCGTCCCCCTCCTCGGTCTTCGCCCACACCACGGCGACGTGCGCCACCGACCCGTTGGTGATCCACATCTTGCTGCCATTCAGCATCCACGAGCCGTCCTTCTGCTCGCGGGCGCGCGTGATCAAGCCGGCCGGGTTTGATCCGTAGTCCGGCTCGGTGAGGCCAAAGCACCCGATCGCCTCACCCGTGGCCATCTTCGGCAGCCAGTGCGTCTTCTGGGCCTCGCTGCCGAAGGTGAAGATCGGGTACATCACCAGCGAACCCTGCACGCTGGCGAACGAGCGAATGCCAGAATCGCCGCGCTCGAGCTCCTGGTTGATCAGGCCATACGCGACATTGTTCAGACCGGCGCAGCCGTATTCCTCGGGGAGGTTGGCGCCCAGGAAGCCGAGTTCGCCCATTTCCGGAATGAGCTCCGTGGGAAAACGGCCGTCCACATAGCACTGCCCGATGATGGGGAGGACCTTCGCATCCACGAAGGCACGCACCGAGTCGCGAATGGCGCGCTCTTCTTCGGTGAGGGCGGCATCGATGTTGTACAGGTCGCCCACGCGCGGCTTGAGGGCGGGCGAACCGAGCAGCGAATCAGTCATGGGAATGGCCGGGGGTTCGGGGGTGGAACGGCCCCCAATACTAACCAATTCGCCGGTGGCGGCCCGAGCCCCCCGTCACGCGTGCGCCGCCTGGTCGCCCCGCTCGAAGAGGATGGCCACCGACACCTTGACCATCAGCGTAAAGAGCAGGAAGCCGACCCCGAACACGCCGGCGGCCACCCGCAACTCGGTGGAGCTGGGGACGTAGGCGTAGACCTGGCCCAGCTGATCCGGCGTGAACCCGGGAATGATCAGGGCGATCCCCTTCTCGATGTAGACCGAGAAGTAGATGAGCACGCAGCCGATGTTCATCGTCAGCGGCATCCGGCGCGTCTTCGGGATCAGGAAGAGGAAGAACGAGATGACCGCAAAGGCCAGCGAGATCCAGGCGTACGGGGCAATTGGCGACGCCTTGCCGTGCAGCCCGCTGAACAGGTACTCGTAGTGCACCAGGTGGTGCGTGTCCGAGTAGTACTCCTTGAAGACCTCAGCGCCGAACAGGAACAGGTTGAACGCCATGGCATAGGCCATGAGCTCCGCCACCTTGTGGATCGCCTCGTCCTTGATCTCGAAGGCGGACACCTTGCGCAGAATCTGGAACAGGATCAGCAGCAGCGCGGGGCCTGAACAGAAAGCCGAGGCGATGAACCGCGGGGCCAGAATGGCGCTGTTCCAGTACGGGCGGCCGGCCATGCCATTGTACAGGAACGCCGTCACCGTGTGAATGCTCACGGCCATCGGGATCGACAGGATGACCAGCGGCACGACGATCTTGCGGTTGTAATGGATGCCGTAATAGCCGCAGTACACCAGGTAGCTCGCCACCGACAGGTTGATGATGAGGTAGATGTTCAGCACCACCGAGTCCCACGCCATGATCGAGCTGGGCAGGTGCATGTGCCCGATGCCGGGAATCAGGTGCCAGAACCGGTCGGGACGCCCCATGTCGGCCATGACGAAGAGCAGGCACATGATGATGGCGGCGACCGCCAGGAGTTCGCCGAACAGCGCGACTTCCTTGATCGGCTTCCAGTCGTAGACGTAGGCCGGGATCACCAGCAGCACCGCGGCCGCGGCGACGCCGACCAGGAAGGTGAAGTTGCCGATGTAGAAACCCCACGATACCGAGTCGCGCATGTTGGTGCTGATCAACCCGTACTGATACTGGTGCGCGTACGCGAAGCCCGCCTGCACGATGCAGGCGACCAGCACGGCGAGCCACACGTAGTACCACCGGTTGCCACCGAGGAGCGCCATGCGCCCGGTGCCCGTCACGAAGTTGCTGATCTTCCGGATGAAGCTCATGGTGACGGCCTCAGAGCCCGTAGTAGTAGAAGAACTTGGGCTGCGTGTTCAGCTCTTCCTTCAGGATGAACACGCGCTTGTTTTCGATGATGTAGCGGATCTCGCTTTCCGGGTCGAGCAGGTTGCCGAACTTGCGCGCGCCCACCGGGCAGACTTCCACGCACTTCGGGTACAGCCCGTTACGGGTCAGTTGCAGGCACCAGGAACACTTTTCGACGACCCCGCGCTGGCGCGGGCGGTTGCCGAGGTATTCCGTGACCGGATTGAGTTCTTCCTTCGGGATGCTGGGCGTACCCCAGTTGAAGTGCCGCGCGCCGTAGGGACAGGCGGAAATGCAGCTCCGGCATCCGATGCACCAGTCGTAGTCGATCACGACAATGCCATCCGGCTCCTTCCAGGTCGCCTCGACGGGGCAGACCTTCACGCACGGCGGGTTCTCGCAGTGCTGGCAGGCCACCGGCATGTAGAACTTGCCCGGCGCCGGCACGGTCTCGTGATCGTAGAACGCGTCGGCGTTCTGCAGGTTCACGCCCCCTTCCTTGTCCATCTCGAGCACGGTGATCCAGTGCGTCTGCGGGTCGCGTGACTGATTGTTTTCGTCCACGCAGCCGTACACGCACCGCCGGCAGCCAATGCACCGCGACAGGTCGAGCGCATAGCCGAACAGGACGCCCGGAATCGGCGGCGTCGCGCTGACCTTCACGCTCTTGCCGTACTGCTCCGAGTACTTCTTTTCCAGCTGGGCGAGCCGGTCCTTCAGCTCGTCGGGCGTAAGATCCCGGAAGTGCTTCGCCACAAAATCGTCCAGCGCCAGCTTGTCGGCGGCCGAGCATCCGGCGGTCGTCGCCGCCGCCGCGAGGGCAAAGAGGCCCATCACAAGCGCTTCGCGCCGCGAGTAGCCTTCCGTTTGCGGCTGTGGCACGGGCAGAGGAGCGGTAGGTTCGGCGCTCATCGGATGGCCTCTTGTCTCAGGGGGGGTGCCTTCGGCTTGAGCGGCTTGAAGTGCGGCGAGTGCGGACTGTGGCAGCTCGCGCACAGCAGGTATTGCTTCGCGCCCGACCACGACCCCGTCCGCTTGCCGTGCTCACCCGCCTTCCAGTTGCGCAGCGTCGGACCGTGACACTGCCCGCAGAGCCGGTAGGACTCCGTAAAATCGATCAGTCGGCCATCGGCGAGGTGGAGCTTGTCGCGATGCTGGGCATCGTGGCAGTCCAGGCACCAGCGATTCTTCTCGTCGTGCTGCAGGACGATTTCTTCGTGGAAGTCGACCTTGTGCGGCACGCGGTTCACCTTGTCCGTCAGACCATGGCATTCCGAGCACGGAAACGCGCCTTCGGAAAAGGGGGGCGGCGCCACCGGGAACAGGGTCACCGTCGGCTTCGGCACCACGCCCTTCGCCTTGGCCACGCCTTCGATTCCCTTGCCGAACCGAGGACCCGCCTCCTGGACGGGGCGACAGGCCACCGTCAGCAGCACCGCCGCCGAGGCACCAGCTACAGCCAGCCGGATATTTCTTATCCGCGTCATGGATCCCCACAGTGGATCGGTGTCGCGCCGCGAGCTCGGCGCGAGAAAAATGAGGGGGGCGAGCAGTTGGGACGTAGTGTAGCGAAAGTGTGCGGTCACGCACGTAGGGAAATAACCCGCGTCATAGTGGGCATTTACCCTATTTGAGAGGGAAACCTCTGCGGATGCCGCGTCGCAACACTTACAGAGCCGGTGCGCAGATCACACGCCACCACTCTGCTGAACGCCCCGTCACACGCGAGCGTTGACAGCCACCAACGGTGCGCTCAGTCCACCACGCGCTTCGCGCGTCCCGTGATCCCCACCACGTGCGATTGCTCGCGGAACCGTCGGTCGTGACCCAGCGAATGTCCCTGCTCATCCTGCCACTGATGCACCATCTCGTGGAGGAGC
>CANNKR010000067.1 GCA_947504615.1 Gemmatimonadota bacterium
CCGGGACTGGTTCGGCGTCTCCGCCTGCGGACTGTGGCTCGCCTCGAGCTTCGCGGATCTGGCGCCGTACATCGCCGACGCGCGCGCCATGGAGCTGGACCTGGTGAGCTTCTCGCCCGATGGCGGGGAACACGACTGGAACTACCTGCTCGGCAAGGCGGGGATGCTGATGCAGGATCAATCGGTGGCGCGACTGGATCGTTTTGCCGGCTTCATCGTCCTGGTCGCGTCGATGATGTTCGCGTTTTGGTTGCTGCGGCGGATGGCGGTCACTGCCGATGTGGCCGCGGAATGACTCAGAAGATCCTGATGCCGAAATAGCGCTTCGGCTGCTTCTTCACATCGGCCAGCAGCGCGCGCAACTCCACCAGCAACGAGTCGGCATTGCGGTAGAGCCGGGGGTCGTTCACCAGCAGCCCCAGCGTGCCCTCCCCCTTGTCCACCTTCATCAGCACCGAATCGGCACGTCCCATCACGCCGCGCAGGTGCCCCTCGGTCTTCTGCAGCGACTGCGTGATCGCGTTGAGGCGCTCACTCGCTTCGCGCAGCTGCACCGCCGCGCGTTCGCTCTCGCGCACGATACGCTGCACTTCGCCCGATGACGTGGCCGTGTCGAGCCGCGCCACGCTGCGCAGGAACTTGTCCGCGGCCCGCGACAGGTCGGCCGCGCCGGCGCGCACATCCACGCCGATGGTGTCGAGATTCTTCGACTGCACGCGCACCGTGCGCGCCAGGTCACTCGACAACTGGCTCACGCTGCGAATGGACGAGCGCAACTCGCGCGCGGCGCTGTCGTTGAAGGCCACCTGGAACCGCTGCGCCACCGACGCCACGTCGCCGGCAATGCCCCCGGCCACCGTGGTGAGCTGCGCGACATCGGGGAGCACCGCACCGGCCAGCGCGCCATCCTTCGCCCCCGCGGCATTGGCCAGCATCGTCGCCACTTCCCGGTTGTTCGGCACCGACTGCCGATCGGTGATCGTCGCCTGCCATTCGCCAAAGAGCGACGACGCTCCCAGCAGCACCACGGGATCCCGCGGCATCGTCACCGCGTCATCCAGCGCAAAGCGCACGTGCACCCAGCCGGTCGCGTCGAGTTCGATGGCCTCCACCTTGCCGGCCTTCACGCCGCGAATGACGACACTGTTGCCCACCTGCACCTGCCCCACATCGCGAAACCGCGCCGAGAGGCTGCGCTTCTTGGCGCCGAGGTCGCTCTCGCGCAGGAACATCGAGACGGCCACGATGAGCACGATGGCGCCGAGAATCACGGCCCCGAGCAGGAAGTCATTGGAACGCTTCTTCACGTGGCCCTCCCCAGTAGCCAGACGACCGCCCAGAACGCATCGAGCACGAGAATGAGCACGGCCGACGTGACCACCGCCTTGGTGGCCGCCGCGCCCACGCCTTCGGAACCGCCGCGCGTCTCCAGCCCGCACGCGCATCCCACCGCAGTGACCGCCACGCCAAAACTGGCCGCCTTCACGAGTCCGTAGTTGATATCGAAGCTGTCGAAGAACAGCCGCGCGCCCTTGATGAACTGCGCCGACGACATGTCGAGCAGTCCCATGGACGCCCACCAGCCGGCGATGAGGCCGACCATCATGGCCACCCCCACCACGACCGGGAACATGATGAGCCCGGCCAGCATGCGCGGGACCACCAGGTAGGCGATCGGATCGTACGCCAGCGTCTCGAGCGCATCCACCTGCTCGGTGACGCGCATCGTGCCGATTTCCGCGGCGATGCTCGCCCCCACACGGCCGGCGAGTGCCAGCCCGGTGAGCACCGGGGCCAGTTCCATCATCACCGTCTTCTGCACGAGCGTGCCGACGAGATAGCGCGGCACCGAGTTGGTGAAGCTGTAGCTGGCCAGGAGGGCGAGGACGATGCCCATGAACGAGGCGATCAGGACGCCGATGGGAATGGATCCCACCCCCAGCTTGCGCATCTGGTCGGTGGCCAGCGGGCCCCACGTGCGCACGTCGCGCAGGGCGCGCACCGCGTCGATGGTGATGCGACCCGCGGAGCCCAGCCCCTCGAGAGCCTCACGTGCGGAGCGGCCAACGAGTTCAATCATGGTTCCAGTTTACCAATCGCCACGCCGCCCCGTTAGAGGGAACGCCTGAGGCGACGTCAGCACGCTCAGGGCGACGAGCCCAGCCATTCGTCGGCCACCAGCGTGAAGCGCGGGATGTCGCAGGAAAAGCGCTCGTCGCCGGCCCGGAAGACGTACGCCCCCTCCATGAAGCCGCTGCGGCTCTTGAGCACGCAGAAGCTCTGGTATTCGTGCACGCCCCCCGGCACGAGCAGGGGCTGTTCGCCCACCACGCCATCACCGACGACCTCCGTGTCCTCGCCGCAGTCGTCGTGAATGTGCCAGCGCCGCGACAGCAGCTGCGCCGTGCGCCCGCTCACGTTCTCGATGCGCACGAAGTAGGCAAACGCGAACTGCCGTTCCTCCGGCGTCGACTGCTCGGGCAGGAACGCCGGGCGCACGGTGATGCGCATGCCGTGGGTCAGCTTGTAGAAGAACGAGGGAGCCATGATGGAAATCTACGTGGCAATGCCGACGGCCGGACGCCCGCCGGCGGCCATGCCGGTGGGTGGTCCAACCTTGATGAAGCCGCGCCCAACGTACGTACCTTGTTGCGCGTTCATCAAATATTCATATTGCTTGGCGCGTCCTGCTCGGCACTTGACGCATTCTTTTCTGGACACCCATGCGAGCACTCCTGACGGACAATCGACCACTCGCCGTCCTGCTGCTCGCCCTCGCCCCGGCCGTCAGCCAAGCGCAGGCACGCGCCGATTCCACCAAGTTGGACTCGGCATCGCTGCGGCTGCGCACTGTCAACGTCAGCGCCTCCCGTGTGGCCGCCACCGTGGGCGGAGCGGCGGCGGTCGTGCTGCGTCCCAACGAGTTGCGGTCGTCGCCGGCGCCGCTGCTCGACCAGGCGATCCGCGAGGCGCCCTTTGTGCTCGTCCGGCAGAACTCGCGCGGCGAGATGGAAATCTCGATCCGCGGCTCCGACTCCCGGCAAGCCACCGTGCTGATGGACGGGGTGCCCATCACGCTGGGATGGGATCATCGCACCGACCCGTCGCTCGTCCCGATCACCGGCGCGGAACGGCTCGTGATCGTCCGTGGCCTTGGGACGCTCCTCAACGGCCCCAACTCGCTGGGGGGGTCGATCGAAGTGACCCACGATGCCTTCAGCCAGCCCGCGGGCGGTCGCCTATCGGCCGGCGTCGGGGTTGACCAGTACGGCTCGACGGTCGGGACCCTGGGCTATGGTCGCCGCCTCGCGGAAGTCGGCGGAGGCGTCCTGGCGTTCCACGCCGGGGTCGCCCACCGCCAGCGCGACGGCGTGGCGCTGGCGGGTGGTGCGATCGACTCCACGGCGCGGCACGGCCTCCGGACCGGCACCGACTTGACGCAGACTGACGGATTCGCGTCGCTGCGCTGGAGCAACCCCCTGGGCCGCTCGATGGGGTTCACGATCTCTGGTTTCGACGCCGAGAGGGGCGTGCCGCCCGAGGAACACATCACGGCACCCCGCTTGTGGCGCTACCCGTACAATCGGCGCACGCTCGCGATGGTCTCGGCAAGCACGGGCACCTTCAAGACGCCGTTCGGACACGGCGTGATCGAGGTCGGCGCCGGATTCAACAACGGCCGGCTGAAGATCGAGACGTACTCCAGCCGCACCTACACGTCCGTCAGCGCCCAGGAGCTCGGCGACGAGCGCACGACGACGATGCGCGCCCTGCTGCGGCATTCGCTGGGCGGCGCCACGCTGCGCGCCAGTTACACGAACGCCGGCATCCGGTACGAGGAGACGCTGGTGCCCGCCGCCGCCGTCAACTATCGCCAGGCGCTCAGCAGCACGGCGCTCGAGGTCGAGGCGCCGCTGGGCGGACGCACGAAGGTCGTCGGCGGGCTGGTCCTCGACCAGTCGCGCACCCCGGAGTCCGGGGGACGGACGCCCGCGCAGGAGCCGTTTCACAGCACCGGCTGGCGCGTCGGCATGTCGCGCGACGTGAATGCGCAGGTGGCGCTGCACGCCAGCGCGAGCAAGCGGTCCCGCTTTCCGGCACTGCGCGAGCTGTACTCTGGAGCCCTGAATCGGTTTCGGCCGAACCCGGACCTCAAGCTGGAGACGCTGCTCGGGTTCGAGGGCGGCGTGACGGTCGACGGCGCGCTGGCGCCCGCCGTCACGTCCACGCTCCAGCTCATCGGCTTCCGCCATCGCCTCGACGACGCCGTCGTCCGCATCACGCTGTCGAACCCGACCCGGTTCATGCGCGTCAACCGCGACCGCATCGAGAGTTCCGGCGTCGAAGTCCTGGGCGGGCTGGTCTTCGGCGCCAACGCGCCGCGCGCGGTCACCCTGAACGGCGACGCCACCCTGCAACGCATCGCGATCTTCGACCAGACGGCGAACGACCTGCAACGGCACGCCGAGAACAACCCGGAGACCCGCGGTCGACTGGAGCTCGGCGTGCCGCTGCCCGCCCAGGTCCGCGCCTTCGTCACGGCGCGGTATACCGGAAGGCAGTATTGCCTGAATGCCGACACGCGACGAGAGGACGAGCTGCCAGGGCGATCGGTGTCGGACCTGGCGCTGCAGCGTGAGTTCGCCGTCGCGAACCGTGGTCCGCTGCGGGTGCTGCGTGCCCTGGTCTCGCTCGACAATGCCGGGGACGTCGCGGTGTACGATCAGTGTGGGCTGCCACAGCCGGGGCGGACTCTGCGCCTGACCATGTCGGTGCGATAGGCCAGTGCCGTCATCCGTCACTGGCGCCACCGCCACCGCCACCGCCACCGCGCCGGCGCGGCGCCCGCGACATCGCCTGAGCCGGGTGGCGTTCTATGCCCACCTCTGGCTCGGCGTGCTCTCGACGATCACTTTGCTCGCGATCTCCATCACGGGCATCCTGCTGAATCACAAGCGGGGCCTCGGCCTGATGCCGGACGTCGCACATTCACCGACCGCCGCATTCGGCGACGCAATTCCCCTGGAACGACTTGCGTATGCGGCCCTCGTCGCCGCGCCGCCGGACGCACGGCCGGCATGGCGCCCCGGCGACCCGGTGGATCTCGCGCTGATCGACCGGATGGACGTGCGTCCGCGCAATGGCCTCGTGAAGGTGCGCCTGCGCGACAAGGCCGCCACGGAGGTCACCGTCGATCTCGCATCGGGCACCGTGCTGCACGTCGGCGCGCGCGGCGACGTGTTTCTCCAGAAGCTGCATTCCGGCGAGGCGCTCGGCGGCCCGTCGTTCGTGCTGCTCTCGGACTTCGCGGCGGTGGCGCTGGTGCTCACCCTCATCTCCGGCTACTGGCTCTGGCTCGCGCCCAAGTGGTCGAGCGGCAGGGGCCGGACCATTGCGGAGGACCCGTGAGCCTCGGCGTCACCGCCCTGCTCGTCGGCCTCTTGGTCACGCCGCTGGTGCTGCTCTGGTGGAGCCATCACCTGCGCAGGCGCTCCGTGCGACAGCAACGCGCCTTCTGGGGCGCCATCACCGGTCACTGCGTGGCTGGCGCGCTCGCCGTGACGTTCGGCATGGTGCCCCCGGCGGCGTGGTCCGGCTCGGACGGGATCCGCGGGTTCTTCGGGCTGTGGGCCCTGCTGCTCTTCCCTGTGCTGGCGGGCCTGGCGGCGGCACTGCGCCGTCCCTGAGCGAAAAGGCCCCGGCTGGGACTGAGTCCCAGCACCGTCAATGCCCCGGATCGCGCGTGGGGTGAATCCGCATCGATCCGGGCAGGGCGTCCAGGAGCGGATTCAGGTCGGCGGCCCGGTCGAGCGGCGTCACGAAGGTCAGCCCCGGCAGCGTCACCACCAGCATCTTGGACACGCCATACAGCACCACCACGCCGGACTCGCCGTGCACGATGTTGGAGTCGGAGTCCACAAAATGCGCTGCCCCCACTGCCCCGTTGCCATCATCGTCGAGGGCGCGCGCGCGCCGCAGCGAAGCCCACGTCCCCACATCGTCCCACTCGAAGTCGCCCGGAATGACGAGCAGCCGCGGCCCACGCTCCAGCAGCCCGCGCTCGATCCCCACCGAACGGATGCTTCCCACGAACGCCGGGAGGTTGCCGTTCTTCAGCGCGTCCAGTCCGTCGCGCAACTCCACCGTCTTCTCGGCCAGCTGCTTGAGAAAGTCGCCCGCCGTCCCCACGAGGATGCCGGAATGCCAGAGTGCGCCACCCGCGATGTGTACCATGGCCTCGGCTTCGCTGGGCTTCTCCACAAAGGAAGCGACCGCATGCACGCCGCCGTCGGCGAGGAGTTGCGACTCGTCCACGGGCGCCCCCGGCCGGAGGTACCCGAACGCCGGTTCGACGCGCGTCGGCTTGATCCCGACGGCGACCAGCGATTCCTCGCGCTGCGCCACCGCGCCGGCGCGCCGCAGGACACGACGGAATTCGTCGGGATACCCAACCGCAAGGTCGGCGTGGATGGCACAGCAGAGCGCCTGGGGCCCGGCCCGCCGTGCGACCTCCTGCACCCCCCACGCCAGCGCCGCGGCCGTGCCGAGCGGACGTGGCTCCACCAGAATGTTCATGTCGGGAACAGTGCTGATGGCCGACCGGATGGCCGGCGCGATGTCGCGGCTCGTCATCACGAGCACGCGGTCGGCGGGGATGGACGGCTGCAGGCGACTGACCGTGTCGTGCAGCAGCGGCTGTTCGCTGACCAGCCGTAGCAATGGCTTGGGCCGCGTGGGCGTGCTCAGCGGCCAGAACCGCGATCCGATGCCGCCGGCGAAAATGATCGCCCACAGTGGTGCGTCGGTTTCGGCGAGCTGGGCACGTGCCGGCGCCACGGACGGAAACACCGCGTCCGCGGTTCCCGCGCCACCACCTGCGTGATCGAGCCGCCCGTTCTCCCTCATGGGGCGCAAAGATACGTCGCCACTGAGCGTCGCGCTCCTGCTATTCGGCCGGGTCCGCGAGCACCAGGTGCCGCGGCTTCAGTGAAATCATGACCACAGCACCCACGATGACCACCATCGCGAGCAGCGTGCGCCCGGTCAGCGCCTCCGACGCAAATGCCCACCCGAGCGCCACGGCGACCACCGGGTTCACAAACGCATACGTGCCGACTACCGCCGGCGAGACGCGGCTCAGCAGCCACTTGTACGCCGAAAAGGCGACGATGGAGCCGAAGCCGGCGAGGTACACAATGGACAGCGCCGAGCGCATCGACACGGAACTCGACGCCAGTTGCGTGAACTCCCCGCGCACGAGTGCAATGAGCAGCATCCCCGCGCCGCCGGCAAGCATTTCCATGGCGGAACCGAGCAATGGCGACGCGGGGAGCGGCGCCTCGCGCGCGAACATCGAGCCCACCGACCAACTGAGCGTCGAGCAGAGCATGACGAGTGCGCCCAGGGGGCTGACGCTGCCGGCCACCGGAACCCCGCCCATTGAGACCAGCATCGAAACGCCGAACAGGCCCATCGCCACACCCAGCCATTCGCGCGGCGAGGGCCGGCCACCGCCACGCAGCCACGCGAGCAGCAGCATCCACAGCGGGACGCAGGCGACCATCAACGCCACCACGCCCGACGGAATGAACTGTTCGGACCAGACAATCCCGCCGTTGCCACCGGTGAGCAGCATCGGCCCGATGATGAAGGCCGACCGCCACTGCGTGCCGGTGGGACGCGCGACGCCACGCGCACGGAGAAAGGCGTACATCAGCGCGCCGGCACTGATGAACCGAAAACCGCCCACCAGAAACGGGGGCACCGTCTCGATGGCGAAGCGGATGGCGAGGTAGGTCGACCCCCAGATGAGGTAGACCGCCGCGAAGGCGAGCACGAGCTTGGTGCGCGACGGCGAAGTCGGGTGAGTCAAGTGCCGATACTCCGGGAACAATGCACAAGGCAACCTCGCCGGTTTCGCCACCTCCACGCAAGCCGGAGGGGCCGCCCATTATCCCCGATGACTATGTGGCGTCACGCTGGAGTGACGTCGATCTGCGACGCATGGCGGCCCTGTCGACGCTCGGCGTGGTGGTGTTCGGCGCCTCGTGGCTGAGCTGGCGTCTGTTCTGGCTGCTCTGGCCGGCGGCCCTCTGCGCCATCGCGCTCCAGATCTCCGCGACGATGATCGCGGCCCGGTCCGCGGTCGCCACGCGCGCGCGGGATGGGCGTCACGTGCCACGCGAGAGCCTGCTGCCGGCGGCCGCGCCGATGGACGCGGCCGCGATGGCGAGCGCCCCGGGTGCCCCGGGTGTTTTCGGTGCGCCGAGCGCCCCAGACGCACAGGTCCATGCGCCCACACGCGCGACGACGGCGCCTGCAGAGGGCAACGTCGAGCCGACTGGACCGGTGATGCTGTCGATGCCGAAGGACTGTCCTCCGCCCTACGACACCACCATCCACCGGGCCTTCTTCCGTCGGATCGTCGACGCCGAGTTCCGCGAGTACGCCCCTGGACTGGTCTGGCCCGATCTGGGCGCCCTGCAGGGATCACTATCCACCCGGTTGCGCCTGTTCCGACGCTACGCGTCGCTGGCGCCGTCACCGGCCAGCGAGATCAGCGAGCACGACGGCTCCCCGCATTCGCCGTGGCATCACCTGGCCAAGTTCGAGGCGGCCGCGTACCGGCGCGGCGACGCGGTGGCGCGTTTGTCGCACCGCGCCTTTGCACCGCTGGCATTCCTCGAACTGCACGCGCGCATCGACCTTGAACCCGCCGAACGCGTGGCGCTCGACGAAGAACTCGCGCGCCTCTACAGCATCGGGTTTGGCCGGGTGCTCACGCCCCCCGCAATGCTCTCCGCCATTGAGCCCCTGCGCCATCGGACCGGCGGCACCGAAGCCATTGCCCTGGCCGACGAGGCCCGCATGGCCCTGCGCAGCGCGCACCATCTCGGGGAAGCCGAGCGTGCGCGCGGCGAGTGGCGCGCCCGTGCCCAGAGCGCCCAGGAACTGCTCGGCTGGTCAGGAGACGTGCTGTCGATGGTCGAGGCGCTCGTGGACTACTGGCTGGTGCAGCGCGCGGCCGCCGAGGACATGGGGTGGGCCGACGAACTCGTGCGGCTGGAAGGGGGCACGCTGGGATCTGCGCTGGCCCAGCGCGACGAGTCGGGCGTCTTTCACTTTGCCGAGGCGCTGCAGCTCGTGGTCGGCGCGCCGCAGCGTCAGGCCGGCGTGCCGACGCCGGCGCCGACGGCTGCCTCGACGGTGGCGTAGACCCGCCACTGGCGCGGCGACGGCAGCGGCAGCGCATCGGGCGCCGCGGCGGTCGCATGCTGATGACGCTCCGCGGCACGCTCCGGATTCCACCCGTGCTGGCGCAACCGCTCCTGCGCGCGCTCCTTGAGCTCGAAGGCGAGCGTGTTGCGCCGCGTGCTGGTCATCAGGTCGTGCCGCTCCGGCAGGGTGAGCAGCATTTCTTCGCTGGGCGTGAAGACCACGGAGTTGCTGCCGCGCGTGCGCGCCCGCGCCCGCCGCTGGAACTGTGGCAACAGGCGGTCCATGATCTCCTTCTTGGCCCCCTCCAGCCGGTCGCGCGACTGGGCAAACTCGGTCTGGAGCGCACGCAGTGTCTCGTCGTCCACGTCGGCCACGGCGCCGAGCAACGCCGTCTGCGCCCGGGAGCGGTCGCGCTCGAGCCAGCGGAGTTCCTTGTCCTGATCCAGGGCGTGCCCCAGATCGCGGCGGTCTTCGTCGGAGAGTTGGTAGTCTTTCACGGGGCGTGATCCTCCACCGGAGTATCGGCCGCTCGCCGCCACAGCCGACCATCCCCCCGATGGACGGGAGAAGCGCCGGGCGTAGATTCCGCCTCGTGACACAGGGCCCCCGTTTTTCTCCCGTCTGGCACCGTTTTCCCCGGGATCATTCATGAGCGACACGACCGGCGGCGAGCTTATCGCCCGCATGCTGAAGGCTGAGGGCGTCGATGTGGTATTCGGCATCATCGACGGCACCTACTTCGGGTTCTACTCCGCGCTGAAACGCGAGGGCATCCGGCTCATCACGCCGCGGCACGAAGCCAGTGGCGCGCACGCCGCCGCGGCCTACGCGCGCCTTACTGGCCGTCTCGGTGTCTGCATGGCGAGCAACGGACCCGGCGTCGCGAACATCCTCCCCGGTCTGGTGGTGGAAGAAGCCGAGGGCAACCGCGTGCTCTGCATCACGAGCGCACGGCGCACGGGGACGATGTACCCGTTGCGCACCGGCACCTACCAGGGGTTCGACCAGTCGGCCGTGATCGGCGCCTTCGCCAAGTGGAGCCGCGCGGTACCCAGCTTTGACCGCGTCGGCGAACTGCTGCGGGCCGCGCTGCGCGAATGCTGGAACGGCCGGCCGGGCGTCGTGCATCTGGACGTCCCCGAAAACGTGATGAACGGCAAGGTGGCGGCCACCGTCGGCATTCAGCCGCCGGCGGCCTACCGGCGCACTGTCCCGCAGGCGGTGGACCCCGCGCAGGTGGAAGCGGCGGCCGATATCCTGCTGCGCGCCGCGATGCCGGTGATCCACGCCGGCAGCGGCGTGCTGCACGCGCAGGCCTTCGACGAGTTGCGCGCCGTGGCCGAACTGCTCGAGGCGCCGGTGACCACCAGTTGGTCGGCGCGCGGCGTGATGCGCGAGGACTCGCCGCTGGCCATTCCCATGACGCATGTGAAGCTGAACAGCATCGTGCGCTGCGACGCCGACGCCGCGCTGATTCTGGGGTCGCGGCTGGGCGAGACCGACTGGTGGGGCAAGCCGCCGTACTGGCGCACCCCCTCGGAACAGCCCACGGTGCAGGTGGACATCGACGACCGAATGCTGGGCGCCAACAAGCCCGTACAGGTGGCGGTGCACGCTGACGTCGGGGTCTTTCTGCGCGCGCTGCTGGTGCGACTCGAGGCGCGAAAGGGGGAGCAGAGCCTCGCCATCCGGCGGGAGCGCCTGAAGAAGTATCGCGTGGACATCGGGCGCTATCAGGCCAAGCTCGACCAGCCGCTCACGACCAGCGGCACCCCCATGCATCCCGCGCACGCGGCGACCATCTGCGATCGCCTCTTCCCTGCGGAGACGCCGTTCATCGCGGACGGCGGCAACACCGCCGTTTGGGCGATGTTCTACCACAAGGTGCGCACACCGGGGCGCATGCTCTCGACCTTCAAGATGGGGATGCTCGGCGCCGGCATGGGTCAGGCGCTGGGCGCAGCCATCGCCACCCCCGACGTGCCGGTCTGCTGCATCATCGGCGACGGCGCGGCGGGGATGCACCCGCAGGAAATCGAGACCGCGGTGCGGCACAAGATGCGCATCATCTGGCTGGTGCTCTGCGACCGGCAGTGGGGGATGGTCAAGATCAACCAGTCTTTTGCCTTGCGCCCGCTCAAGATGTTGCTGCGCAAACGGCTCGCCCCCGACGAAAACCTGTGGGCCGACCTGGGCGACATCGACTTCGCCAAGGTGGCGCAGGCCATGGGGGCGCACGCCGAGCGCGTGGGGAACGCCGAAGATCTGGCAAACGCCGTATCGCGCGCGCTCAGCGCGGGCGGACCGGCGGTCATCCACGTCGATGTCGATCCCGTGGCGCACATGTGGGCCCCTGGGCTGGTGCACTTCAAGGCCATGCACCAGGAACCCAAGGGGAAATGACGGATATCGACGCCGTCCGGCTGAACTTCAGCCCGAATACCCTGCACCTGCTCAACGCGATTCTTGGAATCGTGATGTTCGGCGTGGCACTCGACCTGCGCGGCGAAGATTTTCGCCGCGTCGTGGCCAACCCGCGCCCGGTGCTCATCGGGCTGGCCGGCCACTACCTGGTGTTTCCGGCATTCACCTTCCTGCTGGTCTCCATCATCACACCCCCACCCAGCGTCGCGCTGGGGATGATGCTCGTGGCCAGTTGCCCTGCGGGAAACATCTCGAATTTCCTGGTGAACCTGGCGCGCGGCAACACGGCGTTGAGCGTGAGCATCAGCTCCACGTCAACAGTCCTGTCGGTGGTCGCCACGCCGCTCGTGCTGAACTTCTGGGGATCGATGTACGCCCCCACGCGGTCGCTGCTGCGCGAGGTGGCGGTGGACCCGGTGGAGATGTTCACCACGATCTTCGTGCTGCTCGGCCTGCCGCTGATCGCCGGGATGTTCGTGGCACGCCGGTGGCCGGCATTCACCGACAAGGTGCGCGTGCCGATGAAGCGGCTGTCCATCGCCATCTTCGTGGCCTTCCTCGTGCTCGCGCTCGCGGCCAACTGGCAGTACTTCCTGCGCTACGTCGGCGGCGTGGTGGGCGCGGTCTTCCTGCACAACGCGCTCGCGCTGACCACGGGCTACTGGACGGCAACTGCTCTTGGGCTCCCCGTGCGCGACCGACGGGCGGTGTCGTTCGAGGTCGGCATTCAGAACTCCGGCCTCGGACTGATCCTGATCTTCACCTTCTTCGGCGGGCTGGGCGGCATGGCGATCGTGGCGGCGTGGTGGGGGATATGGCACGTCATCGCGGGGCTGTCGCTGGCGACGTACTGGAGTCGACGGGCGGTGTAAAAGCGTACGGCAGCTTTACGCTTTACGCCGTACGCGGTAAGCTGTAAGTGCAATGACTGCGCGCTCCCGCGTCCTGATCACCGGTTCGTCCGGCTACGTTGGCCGCCTGCTGCTGGCCGAACTCGCCGCGCGCGTGGCCGACGGTCGCCTGGGCGCCGTGGTTGGCGCCGATGTGCGAAGCCCCGACTTCGTGCCCCAAGGCGCCACCTTCGTGCGTCACGACGTGCGCGATGCGGGGCTGGCCGACGTGCTGCGTGCGCACGGCATCACCTGCGTCGTGCACCTCGCGTCCATCGTCACCCCCGGCAAAGGCAGCACGCGCGCCTTCGAGTACAGCGTGGACGTCACGGGCACCGAGCGCGTGCTGGAGGCGTGCGTGACCACCGGCGTGCGTCGCCTGGTGGTGACATCGAGTGGGGCGGCCTACGGCTACCACGCGGACAGTCCCGAGTGGCTGACCGAGGAACACCCGGTGCACGGCAACGAGACGTTGGCCTACAGTTGGCACAAGCGCCTGGTGGAGGAGATGCTCGCGCGGCATCGCGCGTCGCACCCGGCGCTGGAACAGGTCGTTTTCCGGGTCTGTACCATCCTCGGCGCGTCGGTCGACAACCAGATCACGGCGATGTTCGAGAAGCCGCGGCTGCTCGCCATCACGGGCACGAAGTCCCCGTTCGTCTTCATCCACGACGCCGATCTCGTCGCGTGCCTGGCGCAGGCCATCGACTCAGCCGTCACCGGCATCTTCAACGTGGCGGGCACCGGCGCGATGACCATCGACGAGATCGCCAACGCGCTCGGCAAGCGCGTGCTGCGGTTGCCGGCCTGGTTGCTGCGCGGCGCGCTCGCCGTGCTCCATCCGCTGGGGCTGACGCGCTACGGGCCAGCGCAGGTGGACTTCCTGCGCTACCGGCCGGTGCTGGACAACACGCGCCTCACGCAGGTCTTCGGCTACACGCCGCACCTGACCTCGCGCGAAGTCTTTGCGCGGTGGATGGAGAGCCGGCGGCGCCCCGCGGGGTGAGATCCCGGTCTTTTCAACACCGGGCAACAGCGTTCAACAAACCAATTCAGCTATGGGATCCGTTCGTTCAACACGGAGACCGGAGGAGCACGGAGGGCCACGGAGTACGGCCACTGCTTTTCTTGGGGGCCTGTGCGGACGGTACCGTCCGCCGAACCCCTTGAATTTTTGTTGCAGTACTCCGTGGCCCTCCGTGGCCCTCGTCTTCCTCCGTGTTGAACAAAACACA
>CANNKR010000068.1 GCA_947504615.1 Gemmatimonadota bacterium
GCTACTGCGGAACTCCCGATTTTCGGATAACGGCCGATTTTGGGGATACGACACACCCCATCTGTCGTGCTGTAATCCCGTATTTCGGCCCTTATCCTCGGTGATCGGGAGTACCGCCGTTGCAGTAATTTCGCCTCGGACGCGTCGGATCAATGACGGTTCTACTGCGGAAACCCCGATTATTGGATAACAGCCGATTTTGGGGATACGGCGGGAGATCATCGTGGACGAAAGCGAACTGCTACACGGCGAGGTCACGCGTCAGGTGATCGGGGCGTTCTACTACGTGTACAACCGGCTAGGGCACGGCTTTCTGGAATCGGTGTACCAGAAGGCACTGGCAAATACGCTGGAACGAGCCGGGACGCGTGTACGCCGCGAAGCACCGATGACCGTGGAGTTCGAGGGAGCCGCGGTCGGGGATTTCCGGGCGGACCTCGTGATCGAGGAGCGCGTGATTGTGGAGGTCAAGGCAGTCGGCCAGCTCGGCCCTGCACATGAGGCGCAGTTACTGAACTACCTTCGTGCGTCTGGCCTCACCATTGGACTGCTGCTCAACTTCGGCCCCAAGGCCACGTGTCGGCGGCCCGTAAACCCGCGCGCGAACCAATCGCCATTCAAGGGCGTTCAGTCGGAAGCCCCAACATGAGAACTCAATCGTGACCCAGCTCCCCCAGACATTCGGCGCACTCAAGGCCTCACCGTTCGGCGCACCGGATCGCGCGCGGCGCACGGTGAAGGACGAGATTCGGCACAACCTGCTGGCGCGGCTCGCCGTGGGCGGGGCTCTCTTTCCGGGCGTGATGGGCTACGAGGACACCGTGCAGCCGCACCTGGTGAACGCGCTGCTCTCTAGGCACCACTTCATCCTGCTCGGGCTCCGCGGGCAGGCCAAGTCGCGTATCCTGCGCGCGCTCACGTCGCTGCTCGATGACGCGCTGCCGGTGATCGCGGGGAGCGAGATCAACGACTCACCCTTCGCCCCCGTGTCGCGATTTGCCCACGACCTGCTGGCTGAGGCCGGCGACGACACGCCGATCGCATGGGTGGGGCGCGACCAGCGCTACGTGGAGAAACTGGCGACGCCCGACGTGACCGTGGCCGACCTCATCGGTGACGTTGATCCGATCAAGGCGGCGCGCGGCGGGCACATGCTCGCCGACGAGCTGACCATGCACTACGGCATGCTGCCACGCGCGAACCGCGGCATCTTTGCGCTGAACGAGCTTCCCGACCTTGCCGGCAAGGTGCAGGTGGGGTTGTTCAACGTGATGCAGGAAGGCGACGTGCAGATCAAGGGCTACCCGGTGCGCCTGGCGCTCGACGTGCTGCTCTGCTTCACGGCGAATCCCGAGGACTACACGGCGCGCGGCAAGATCATCACGCCACTGAAGGACCGCATCGGCAGCGAGATCCAGACGCACTATCCCGAGCATGTGGAGCTGGGGATGGCGATTACGAAGCAGGAGGCGTGGACCGCGCGCGACGACCGGCCGCTCGACCTGGTGCCGCTCGTCGCCGAAGTGATCGAGCGTGTGGCGTTCGAGGCGCGGCAGGACCGGCGCATCGATCACCGCTCGGGGGTATCACAGCGCCTGCCGATCACCGTGTTGGAGAACGTAGTGTCGAACGCCGAGCGCCGTGCGGTGCAGACGGGCGAGCGGCGCATCACGCCGCGCATTGCCGATCTCTACGCCGCGCTGCCCGCCATCACGGGGAAACTCGAGCTCGAGTACGAGGGGGAACTGATGGGCGGCGCGGCCATCGCCCGCGAGCTGATCCGTCGCGCGGCCGACGCCACGCTGCGCGACCGCGTGGGGCCGGCGGCCATGGACGAGGTGGTGATGTGGTTCGACGCCGGCGCCGCACTGCAGGTGACCGACGAAGTGCCGACCTCAGCGCTGCGCGCCGCGTTCGACGCCGTGCCCGGACTGTCGGCGTTCGTCGCCGAGATGGGGCTGGCGCAGCCCGGCGATGACGCCGCCTTTGCCGTCAGCTGCGAACTGGTGCTGGAATCGCTGGTGGCACGCCGCAAGCTGTCGCGGTCTGAAAGCGGCCGGTACGGCGCGGCGGAGCGAGAGCCACGGCGGCGGCGGGGTGGCACCGAGATCGACGAGCGCTAGGGAGCGCCGGCGAGCGCGGCGTCAGGTCGCGCGCGCAACTCGGGATACCGGCGAAAGGCCCAGAGGGCGAACACCAGCATCACCGCTGCCATGCCGCCGATGGCCCACGCGGCACCCCACACGCGGGCAATGGCGCCGCTCATGAACGAGCCAATGGGGCTGGTACCGATGTACACGGCGACGTACACCGAGATGACGCGCCCGCGCAGCGCGTCGGGCGACGCCGCCTGCAGCATGGTGTTGATCACCGCGCTGTTGACGACCATGCACGCCCCGATCAGTCCCAGCAGCGCCCCCGTAATGGCCTCGACGCGAGAGAGGCTCACGAGAATGAGCAGCACCGGGAACGCCAGGGAGCTGACGGCGAGCGCGCGCTGCCGCTCGAGCCGCGGCCCCGCTGAGACAAGGCCGAGCGCACCGAGCATCGCGCCCACCCCAACGCAGGTCATCAGCAAGCCGTAGCCGCCGGCATTGAGTCCCAGCACGTCACGCGCCAATACCGGGAGCAGCGTCAGCACGGGAATGCCGAGGAGCGAGTACACCGCCACCACCCGGATGAGCACTGACGTGAGGCGGTGCGTGCGGACATAGGTGAGGGCTTCGCCGAGCGCATGCAGCGGACGCCCCGGCGGTGCCGACTCGCGCACCGGCAGCTTTATGAGGATGAGACTGGTCAGCACGGCGAAGTAGGACAGCGCATTGATCCCGAAGCACCAGGCAATGCCGAGGTGGGCGATGACGAGCGCAGCCAGCGATGGTCCGGCGATTCGGGCAAAGTTGAATCCGCTGGAGTTGAGCGCGATGGCGTCCATCACGTGCTCCTTGCCGACGAGTTCGGCAAAGAGCGACTGGCGCGCGGGGATCTCGAACGCGGCGAATATTCCACCGAGCAGGGAGATCGCGATCAGCCAGCCGATGGTGATGCGCCCAGTCCACGTGAACCACCAGAGCAGCGTGGCCTCGAGGAGCATCAGCGCCTGCGCGATGGTGACGATGCGCAGCCGGTGATAGCGGTCGGCGACCACGCCGCCCGGGAGCGACAGGATCAGGATGGGGAGCGTGCCCGCGGCGGCCACGACGCCCACGAGGAAGGCATCATTCGACAGCTGGAGCGCGAGCCACCCGCAGGCGATCTGCTGCATCCAGGTGCCGATGAGCGACGTCGTCTGGCCGGCAAAGAAGAGCCGGAAGTTCGGCGAGTGCACGAGCACCCGGAACGGGTTGAACGACGGGGCGCGGGACGGCATGGGGGAAAGATCGCTCCGCGCCCACACCTACGACAGCACGGCGTCACAGCGGAACGCAGTGGAACACCGAGTGGAATCGACCCGGTAGAGCGCACCCGGAACCTTTCCGCCGCCTGCCGGGTTTGCCGAACGGGCGTACGCGACATTGATTCGGGAGCGGAGGGGCGATGCGGTTCCACACCTATGCGAAGTTCAATCCCGACGCGGCCGACCAGCTCGACCTGCAGTCGCTGCTCGACCAGCTCGCCGACTTCCTGCTGCAATCGGGGTTCGCCGGCGGGCCGCAGGAGCATCCGTTCTGGGGCGAGACGGGCGAGGCCGCCGACAAGTCGCTCGACGCCCTGCGCCAGGCCATCCTCGACGCGCTCATCCAGGGCGGGCAGTTCACGCCCGAGATGCTCGAGGCGCTGCGCGGCGACGGCGACGAACTCTCGGAATCCAAGCTCTCGGAACTGCTCGACAAGATCGTCCAGCGCCTGATCGACGAAGGGATGCTGAAGCTCGACAACGTCCCCCAGGTGCCGGCCGGCCACCAGAGCGTCGAGGGGCCCGGCGGCCTGGCCCGCGCCGCCGCGCGCGACGTCCAGTTCCAGCTGACCAGCAAGGGCATCGACTTTCTGGGCTACAAGTCGCTCAAGCACCTGCTGCAGGGCGTCGGCAAGTCATCGTTCGGCAGCCACGACACGCCGCACCTGGCCACGGGCGTCGAAGCCGACGCCGCCAGCAAGGCGTACGAGTTCGGCGACGCCATGAACCTCGACGTCAACGCCACGCTTCTCAACACGCTCGCCCGCACCGGCTCGCTCGACGTTCCGCTCGACATCGACTATCCCGACCTGATGGTGCACCAGACGGAGCACCGATCGTCGTGCGCCACCGTGCTGATGCTGGACTGCTCGCATTCGATGATCCTCTACGGCGAGGACCGCTTCACCCCCGCCAAGAAGGTCGCCCTCGCGCTCACGCACCTGATCCGCACGCAGTTCCCGGGCGACACCATCAAGACCGTCCTCTTTCACGACTCGGCGGAGGAGATTCCCATCGAGGCGCTCGCGGGCGCGCAGGTGGGACCGTACCACACGAACACCGCCGAGGGACTGAAACTCGCCCGCCGCCTGCTGATGGCCCAGCGCAAGGACATGCGCCAGATCGTGATGATCACCGACGGCAAGCCGAGCGCGCTCACGATGCCCGACGGACAGATCTACAAGAATTCCATGGGACTCGACGCCTACGTGCTGAACGAGACGCTGAAGCAGGTGACCGAGTGCCGGCGGTCGGGGATCGCCATCAACACCTTCATGCTGGCCCGCGATCCGGCGCTCGTGGAATTCGTGAAGATGGTGTCGCGCATCTGCCGGGGCCGCGCGTATTTCACCAACACGATGTCGCTGGGGCAGTTCGTGCTGATGGACTTCTTGCGCAGAAAGACCAAGACGGTTCGCTGAGTCCCACCCACCACATTAGCTTTTCCCGATGCTCTCCGCCCTCTCCGCCGCCGTGCTCGGCTTCCTGCTCGGGCTGCGGCATGCCACCGATGCCGATCACGTGATCGCCGTCACGACCATCGTGGCCCGCGAGCGCACGTTGCGCCGCGCGGCATGGATCGGGGCGTTGTGGGGGATTGGGCACACGCTGACCGTGTTCGCGGTCGGCGGCACGATCGTCGCGTTCCGGCTCGTGATTCCGCCGCGCCTCGCACTCGCGCTCGAGTTCGGCGTGGCCATCATGCTGATCCTCCTCGGCTTCAGCAACCTGCGCAGCGAGGCGCCACCGGCCGGTCACGGGCACACGCACGAGTTCGACCACCGGCGTCCGATCCTCATTGGCACGGTGCACGGACTGGCCGGGTCGGCCGCCGTGGCCATTCTCGTGCTGGCGGCCATCCCGGAAACCGCGTGGGCGCTCGCCTACCTGTTCGTCTTCGGCGTCGGCACGATCGCCGGCATGATGCTCGTGACTTTGATCCTCGCCGCCCCGGCGATGTACGCCAGTGAGCGCGTGGCCCGCCTCCACGGCGGCATCCGGCTGGCGGCCGGCGCGCTGAGCATCGTCTTCGGGTTGATGCTCGCGCGCGAGATCATCGTCAATGGCGGCCTGCTGTCGGCGGCGCCGCACTGGACCCCGAAGTAGCGTCCGTGCGTCAGGGCGCCGGCGGTTTCCGGTCGGCGTCCGTGGGGCTCGGCGGTGCGCGGTACTCGCCTGTCGGCACGCGGTGCGTCCCCGTGGCGATCCAGTGCGGACGAGGCAACCCGGCCCCGCGCCACACGCTGTAGAGCCGCAGGCCGACGGCCACCGACACTGACGCGATGACGGCTGCGGGACTGTGCAGCTTGTGCAGCGCGATGAACACGATGGCGCCGGCAAACGCCGAGGTCGTGTACAGCGTGGTGCCGTGACGGAACACCACCGGGATCTCGTTGATCAGCAGGTCGCGGATGATCCCGCCGCCAGTGGCGGTGATTACCCCCATGAGCACCGCGACGGTCGACGGCATTTTCGCGTCGAGCGCGAGCGTCACGCCGACCACCGTGAAGAAGCCAAGCCCGAGCGCGTCGACGAACTCGCCGCGCGCCACCAGGCGCTTGGCCAGGCTGTGCAGCGTGCGGCTGTACACGAACGGAATGCTGAGCGCGAAGATGACGATCAGGTACTCCCAGCGCACCACCCAGAAGAACGGGCGGCGGTCGAGCAGGACGTCGCGGATCGTGCCACCGCCGAACGAAGTAACAAGCGCCAAGGCGAAGGTCCCGACGAAGTCGAGGCCCTTCTTGGCGGCGGTGATCATCGCGGAGAGCGCGCCGAGGACGACGGCCACGATCTCGAAGGCAAGGACGGGGGACAGGGTGCGTGGGCCTGGTGAGGGAGCAGTCTGGGGGGAACAGTCGCAATGGGACGCGGACGCCTCTCCTGCAACCTAACGGACTTTCTCCCCAAGGCCACGATCGCCCCGCACAGCTACCTTTCCCCCGGTCATGACCGCCCCCCGATCATCACCGCCACGCAAGCAGGGCGCGCGCCGAACCGCCGGCCGCACACCGCCACTTCCCTCGCCCGAGGAGGGGCGGAGCTTCTCGCGCCGCCTGCGCGCGTGGTACCGACGGAACGCCCGCGACCTGCCGTGGCGCCGCACACGCAACGCCTACCACATCCTGGTCTCGGAACTGATGCTCCAGCAGACGCAGGTGTCGCGCGTGCTCGATTTCTATGGGCGGTTCATCGCACGCTTCCCTGATCTCGAGTCGCTCGCCGCGGCGCGGCCCGCGCACGTGTTGGCGCAGTGGCAGGGGCTTGGCTACTACGCCCGCGCCCGCAACCTGCACAAGCTGGCGCGGCGCGTGGTACATGAGGGGCCGGTGACGGCGTATGGTGCCACCCTGCCGACGGAGCCGCACGAGTTGCGCACGTTGCCGGGCGTGGGAGCCTACACGGCCGGCGCGGTGGCGAGCTTCGCCCATGAAAAGCGCGCTGCCCTGGTGGACACCAACGTGGCGCGAGTGCTCCAGCGATTCTTCGCACCCGCGCTGAATCCCCGGCGCGCGCGCGACCTCACACGACTGTGGGCGATCGCCGAGTCGATCCTGCCGCGGACGGGCGCCGCCGTGTGGACGCACAACCAGGCGCTGATGGAGTTGGGGGCGCTGGTGTGCACGGCACGCGTGGCACGGTGCGAGCGCTGCCCGTTGCGAACGACCTGCGGGTCCGCGAAGCCGGGCGCCGGAATCCGGAAGCGATGAAGAATGCCTAGGAGGGCCCGGATGGAAGAGAGGGCGTCCCAGCCGAAGCCGGAACGCCCTCTCGCCCATCGCAAAGCGCGATCTACTTGATGATCTTGTGCTTGTAATCGAGCTTCGTCGAGTACGGCCGCTCGGCGTACCCGGTGAAGATCTGGCGCGGACGGGCGATCTTCTGCTCCTTGTCGAGCAGCAGCTCTTCCCACTGCGACATCCACCCCGCCGTACGCGCAATGGCGAACAGCACGGTGAAGTAGTCGGTGGGGAACTTCATGGCGCGGTAGATGAGACCCGTGTAGAAGTCCACGTTCGGGTACAGCTTCCGCTTGATGAAGTACTCGTCGCTCAGGGCAACGCGCTCGAGCTCGAGCGCGATTTCCAGGTCCTTGGTCATGCCCGAGATCTTGAGGATCTGGTCGCAGAGCCCCTTCACGATCTTGGCGCGCGGGTCATAGCTCTTGTAGACGCGGTGACCGAAGCCCATCAGCTTGTGCTCGCCCTTGCCGTTCTTCACGTTCTCGATGAACGCCGGCACGTTGGCCGGAGTCCCGATGTCCTCGAGCATGCGGAGCACGGCCTCGTTGGCGCCGCCGTGCAGCGGGCCGTAGAGGGCGTTGATGCCCGCCGAGACCGCCGAATACGGATCGACATGCGACGGCCCCACGGCGCGCACGGCGTTGGTGGAGCAGTTCTGCTCGTGGTCGGCGTGCAGGATGAAGAGCACGTCGACAGCGCGGGCGTACACCGGATGCGCCTCGTACTTGGGCTCCGACATGCGCGCGATCATCGAGAGGAAGTTCTCGGTGTAGGGCAGCGAGTTGTCGGGGTAGACGAGCGGCAGCCCCTTCACGTGGCGGAAGGCGAACGCGGCGATCGTCGGCATCTTGGCGAGCATCCGCACGTAGGCAATGTCGCGCTCCACGGGATCATGGATCGACTTGGCGGTCGGATAGAACGACGACAGCGCCGAGACGCCCGACGCAAGCATCGACATCGGGTGCGCGTCGTAGCGGAACCCGGTGAGGAACTGCTTGATGTTCTCGTGCACGTACGTGTGGTACGTGACTTCCTCGACGAACTTGTCGTACTCCTTCTGCGTCGGCAGCTCGCCGTGGCGCAGCAGCCACGCCACCTCGAGGAAGCTCGCCTTCTCGGCCAGCTGCTCGATGGGGTAGCCCCGATAGCGCAGGATACCCTTGTCGCCATCGATGAAGGTGATCGCCGAACGGCACGAAGCCGTGTTCATGAACGCCGGGTCGTAACCCATGATGCCGAAGTCTTCGGCATTGACCTTGATCTGCTTCAGGTCGGCGGTGCGAATGGTCTCATCCGTGATCGGGGCATAGTACACCTTGCCGGTGCGCGAGTCCTTGATCTCGAGATGGTCTCCTGCGGGCGGCCCCTTGGCCGCATCGGTCGAACCAGACATGGTCGTATACCGGAATCCATGAGGGCGAGACCGCACCGGCGCGTACGCGCACATTCAGCGGGCTCGGTCGATGAGAAGAAGATCGCCACCGCGGCAATCCCCATGCGTGAAACTAGCGCGAACGTCGCGCGATAGACATAGCACGCTGTGCGAATTGCGCCCCGTGCCATATGATCAACGGAGAGCGCCAGCGAAACGTTCTGGGGTTAGCGCCCGTGCTCCCGGTGACTTCCCTTACATTGCCATGGTGAATACCTCTACCGTTTCTGTCCTGGCGCCGCTGCCGCTCGCTCTCGCTGCCCTCGCGGCGGTGGGTGGCGGCATGATCAACGCCATCGCCGGCGGCGGCACCCTGCTCACCTTCCCGGCGCTCATCGCTCTCGGCGTCCCTCCCATTATGGCGAACGCCACCAGCACGGTCGCCCTCTGGCCGGGCCTCCTCACGAGTTTCTGGAATTACCGCGGCGCGTTGCGTGGCGCCCGGGCCTGGACCGTGCGATGGGCCCTGCCGAGCCTGCTCGGCGGCGGCACGGGCGCTGTCCTCCTTCTCTTGACACCGGAACAGAAATTCGCTGACAGCGTCCCATGGCTGATCTGGGGGGCGACGCTCCTGTTCGTGCTCCAGGGGCCCGCCATGCGCTGGGTCGTGGGGCACGCCAAACCCGTCGCCGATGGGGATCCGCTTCCGGCGCCGCCCTTCGGCTTTCTGGTGCTCCAGTTTTTCCTCTCGATCTACGGCGGGTATTTCGGAGCAGGCAACGGCATCCTGATGCTCGCGGCGCTTGGCATGATGGGGCTCACCAACATCCACACGATGAACGGCCTGAAGGGCTGGGCCGGCCTCAACATCAACATCGTGGCGGTGCTGATCTTCGCGATCAGCGGCATCGTCAACTGGCGCCTGGCGCTGATCATGGCCGTCGGTGCGGCGGTCGGCGGAGCCATCGGCGCGCGCCTCGCGCAACGCGTCGGCCAGCAGTGGGTGCGACGCGCCATCATCGGCATCGGCTTGGGCAGCGGCACGTGGATGCTGCTGCAGCGGCTTGGCGTGTGACGTCCGATGATCGGCATGGAACCGCCGCTGACGCAGGTAATCAAGGAGTGGTACAAAAGACACGGCGGAGCATGATGCTCCGCCGTGTCTTTGCAGTGAAACCCGTGTACCGAAACTCAGGGCATCGGCTTGATGCGCTTGCCCCAGGTGGGTGACGGCGGCTCCTTGGTCGCCCGCTGCACCGGCTTGGCCTCGAGCTGCTTCATGGCCTCCTGCACGGCCCGCTCCAGCTGCGGATCGCGCCCGGCCGCCACGTCCTTGGGGAAGTTCTCGACATCGATGTCGGGTGCCTGACCCACATTCTCCACGTCCCACTGGTCGTCGCGACGGAAGAAGCCGCCGCGCGGCGCAATCATCGAGCCGCCATCGATGAACCCGGGCGTGTCGGCAGTGTGCACCAGTCCACCCCAGGTCCGCTTGCCGACAATCGTTCCGATTTTGCGGTGCTTGAACATCCACGGCATCAGGTCGCCGCCAGAGCCGGCCTGTTCATTGATGATCATCACCTTGGGGCCCCAGATGCCGGCCGCCGGGCTGGTGAACGGCATCCGGTCGCCCGCGACGTTGTTGAAGTATCCGTCGAAGTCGCGCTGCAGCACGTCGATGATGTAATCGGCCGCCGAGCCGCCGCCGTTGTAACGCTCGTCGATGATCGCCCCCAGCTTGTCCTGCTGGGCGAAGTAGTAACGGTTGAAGCTCGTGTACCCGGGCTGACCGGTGTTGGGCAGGTGCACGTACGCCATCTTGCCCTTCGACAGGGAATCCACGGCGCGACGGTTGTGCTCCACCCACGCGCGGGAACGCAGCCCCTGGTCGCTGGCCACGGGAATCACCGTGACGCGACGTGCGCCCTCCGCCACCGGGCGGTCGTTGACCGTCAGCACCGTCTGCCGTCCGGCGGTGCCGTCGAGCAGGCGATACAGGTTGTCCGGCGTCCGAAGCTCCTCGCCGTTCACGGCGATCACGAAATCGCCCACCCGCACGTCCACGCCGGGGACAGCCAGCGGTGCGCGAAGGTCGGTGTTCCAGCTCTCGTTGTCGTAGATGCGCGTGATGCGGTAGCGCCCCTGATCGACGGCGAAGTCCGCACCAAGCTGCCCACCGGTGCTCGCTGGCACGGCAGGCATGTCGCCGCCGCGCACATACGAATGCCCGATAGCGATCTCGGCGCCCATCTGGTCCATGAGGTAGTTGAGGTCGCTGCGGTGATTCACGAACGGCAGCAGCGCGCCATACATCGTCTTCATGCGCGGCCAGTCGGAGCCGTGCATGTTGGGGACGTACAGGAAGTCGCGCTGGTTGCGCCACCCTTCATTGAAAATCTGCTGGAACTCGAGGGTCGGATCGATCCAGGCGCGAAGCGAGGCGTTGAGGCGGCCCGCGCCACCCTGCGGCGGAGCGCCCATCGCATCCACGATGAACAACGACGGCCCGGCTGACGCACCGGCACCCGACGCACCACCACCGCCGCCACCGCCGCCACTGCGGTACAGCAGCCTGCGTCCGTCATTGCTGACGTCGAAGTCCGCGATGCCGGAGAGGAGTACGGTTGCCTTGCGATCCTTCAACTGATAGCGATGCAGCGTCTGCCCACCGGCTCCGCCGCCCGTACCGGTTGCCGGCAGTGCTTCGGCGAGGAACACCGTGCCGGCACTCCCGGCCACCAGACGCGAATAAGTGCGCGTCGCGATGCCCGGCACGCTGATCGTACGCGAGGCGAGGCCCTCGAAATCGATCGTCACCACCGCCGCGGCGCGCGTGGGCACCGTTGCTGCCGTCGGTGCCCCAGCGGCAACTTCGGCGACTGGCGTCTCGGCGCCGGGCGCACCACTCCGCGCCGGACGACCCGCGCCGCCCGGAGCGGGCGCGCCCGTCTCGTCGTCGCTCTCCGGCAGCAGCGGCGTCGGCTCCGACTTGGAGAGAATGGCGAAGTAGAGCCCGAAGGTCTCGTCGATTGCATAGTTCGTCATGTCCAGCCACTGCGACTTGAGCCCGAAGTCGGTGCTGGCCAGGAACCAGAGGTACTTGCCACTGGCATCCCACGCCGGCCACGAGGCGTCGGACAAGCCGTCAGTCACCGGCTTGGCTACGCCGGTTTCGACGTTCACCGCCACGATCTGCTTGTAGAGCGAGTTGAGGTGGCGCACATACGCGATCCACTTCGAGTCCGGGCTCCAGACCGGGTTCATCGTGCGTGTCGGCACCATCCACGGGTCTTCGCCGACGATCTTCCCCTGCCCCGTCGCCACGTCGAGCACCCAGAGCTTGAGGTCGGTATCGGTATAGAGGATCCGCTTGCCGTCCGGCGACCACGCCGGCGTGTAATAGTGCTTGTGGTTGGGCAGCGCGATCTCGCGCGCCGGCGTGAGTCCGTCGGCCGATTCGATATACAACCGGTACTCACCGCTCTTGTCGCTGAAGTACGAGATCGACTTGCCATCGGGGCTCCACGCCGGGTCCCGCTCGGCCGAGCCACTCGAGGCAGTGAGATTGCGAACATCTCCCTTCTCGGCCGGGATGGTGAAGATCTCGCCGCGTGCCTCGACCGCCGCGCGCTTGCCCGTGGGGCTCAGTGCCATCCCCGAGATGCGCGCGCTCACGTCCTTCCACGCGGCCATCATCCACGGAAAGTCACCGACGGCCGAGATGTTCACGCGCGACTCGCGCCCGCTCTTCGGATCCAGTTCGTGGATGTAGCCGGCCTGCTCGAACACCACCACGCCGGCACCGGCATCGAGCGTCTTCACGTCGTAGTCGGCAAAGTTCGTCGCCTGCGCCAGCTTCTTGCTCTTGGTGTCGTACGACCAGACGTTGGCCACGCCGTCACGGTCGGAGATGAAGTACACCACGTCGCCCACCCAGGCCGGCTCCATGTCCTTGGAGTCCTTCCACGGGGGCGAATCGACGTCGAGCGTCTTGAGGTCGGCAATCCAGATGGGGCGGTTCTGCCCGCCGCGGTAGTTGCGGCGCTCTTCGTCCCAGCTCGGGTTCATCCGATACGCAATGCGCTTGCCGTCCGGGGAGATGCGCCCCTGATAGCCGCGATTGATGTTGAGGTACGTTTCCGGCCCGCCACTCACCGGGACCGTGTAGAACTTGGGCGCGGCACCGGGGCCGAATGTTTCGCGCGTCGACGAGAAGAGCACCGCCTTGCCGTCGGGCGTCCACCCCTGCACGGCGTCGGGGGCCGAGTTCCACGTCAGGCGTTTCGGCGTTCCGCCTTCGACGGGGACCACATACACGTCGGTGTTCCCACCGTACTCGGCGCTGAACGCCACGAGCGCACCGTCCGGCGAGAGCTTGGGGTTCTGCGTCTCGCCCTGGAAGGTCGTCAGCCGCCGTGCGGAGCCGCCGGCGCGGTCGACGACCCAGACGTTCTGGGCATAGGCGAACGCAATGAGCTTTGCGCTGACCGATGGCGAGCGCAGCATGCGGGTCTGCGCGGGGAGCATGGAGGCCGCCGCTAGGCTCGCGACGAGGAACGGGATCCGGAGTGTGCGCATGGGATGGTCGGGGCTGGGGTCCATGTAGTCTACGGAATCCCGACCGACTATGCTCAGGGCATGACCACGCCGCGCATCACCGCCCAGACCGACGCCACGCTCGACCCGAAGGATTGGGACGCGTTCAGCGCCCTCGCTCACCGCATGGTGGATGACTCGCTCCAACACCTCCGGACGCTGGCACAGCGCCCCCCATGGACGCCGCTTCCGGCGGACCTTCGGCTGGCCCTGGGGGACGAGGCGCTGCCAATGGAGGCACAGGGCGAGCAGGCTGTCTACGACGAGTTCCTCACGCGCGTGCTCCCCTACACCAACGGCTCGCGCAGCGGCCGGTTCTTCGGGTGGGTTCAGGGCAACGGGACGCCGCTCGGGATGATGGCCGACATGCTGGCGGCGGGCATGAACGCGCACATGGCCGGCTTCAACGACGCGCCGCGGCTGGTGGAGCTGCGCGTGA
>CANNKR010000069.1 GCA_947504615.1 Gemmatimonadota bacterium
GGGGCGGCACCGGCATCGGCGGGCGTTCGGCGCATTCATCTTCTTGCATGACCGGCAATCGCAGGTCTTGTTCAATCACCGAACGGTGGCAGGGAGCAACGGTAATGTGGAACGAACGCTACGGCGCCCCGGGGTTCGCGTACGGCACCGAACCCAACGATTTCCTGGCGGAAGTCGCCACGCGCATCCCGGCGGGACGCGTGCTGTCGATCGCCGACGGTGAAGGGCGCAACGGCGTCCACCTGGCCGCACTCGGCTACGCGGTCACGTCCGTGGATGCGTCGTCGGTGGGGCTCGCGAAGGCGCAACGACTCGCCGAGTCGAGAGGCGTGCGCATCAACACGGTCGTTGCCGACCTGGCCGAGTACGTCATCACGCCGGGCGCGTGGGAGGGGATCGTCTCGATCTTCTGTCACCTGCCGCCGTCGCTTCGCAGGCAGGTGCACGCACAGGTCGTGCGCGGGCTGGTACCGGGAGGGCTGTTCGTGCTGGAGTCGTATTCCGCGCAGCAGCTGGGCCGCGGCACCGGCGGGCCGACCTCAATCGAGTTGCTACCGACCCTGGACTTGCTGCGCGAGGAACTCACCGGGCTCGAGTGGCTGCACGCAGTGGAGATTGAGCGCGACGTCCACGAGGGGACGTTTCACGACGGACTGAGTGCGGTGGTGCAGGTCATCGGGCGGAAGCCGGAATAGGCGCGGACCTCCCGCCCCGGCTTGGACCACTCCGCACGGCCCACCCGGCCAGTGTAGCTTTGACCGATGTTCTCGTTCGACATCCACGCCACCGACGGCCGCGCCCGCGCCGCGTCATTCCACACCCCACGCGGGGTGGTGGAAACGCCGGTCTTCATGCCGGTGGGGACGCTGGCCACGGTGAAAGCGCTGGACCCCGACGAGTTGCGCGCCATGAACGCGCAGATGATCCTCGCCAACGCCTACCACCTGCACCTGCGGCCCGGCGACGAACTCGTCCGAGACCTCGGTGGGGTGCACCGTTTCATGGCGTGGAACGGCCCGATGCTCACCGACTCGGGGGGATTCCAGGTCTTCTCGCTGGCCTCGCTGAACAAGGTCGACGAGGACGGTGTCACCTTCCGCAGTCACATCGACGGCTCGGAACGCCGCTTCACGCCAGAGAGCGTGATGGGGATCGAGACCAACCTCGGCGCCGACGTGATCATGCAGTTCGATCACGTCATTCCCGGGCAGAGCGACGCGGCCGCGGCGCGTGACGCCAGCGAACGGTCCATCCGCTGGCTCGCGCGCTGCCGCGCGGCCTTTGACGCGCTGCACGCCGCGCCGGACGCACCGCGCCAGACGTTGTTTCCCATCGTGCAGGGCGGCATCCACGCGGAGCTCCGTCGCGAGGCCGCCCGTACCATTGCCGGCATGCACGACTGGGACGGTATTGCCATTGGCGGCCTCTCGGTGGGCGAGGCCAAGCCCGACATGTACGCCATGCTCGAGGTCTGCGACGCCGCCATTCCGGCCAACCGGCCACGCTACCTGATGGGCGTCGGCTACCCCGAGGACCTGCTGGAAGGGGTCGCCCGCGGCGTCGACATGTTCGACTGCGTGGCCCCGACCCGCATGGGGCGCAACGCCGCCGCCCTCACCCCGGACGGCCGGGTGAACATGCGCCGGGCGCAGTTCCGCACCGATGACCGCCCCGTGGTGGAGGGGTGCGGGTGCAGCTGCTGCCGCCGCTTCTCCCGCGCCTACATCCGCCACCTGTTCCAGGCCGACGAGATGCTGGGGCCGCGCCTGTTGTCGCTGCACAATGTACATTTCCTCATCGCGCTCATGCGCGAGGCCCGGGGGCATATCCTCGCGGGCGACTTTGCACCGTGGAGCCGCGACTGGCTCGCACGCTACCACTCGACATCGACCAGCCAATGAACGCCCTCCTTCCGATCTTCGCGCAGACGGCCGCCGCCGCAGGCGGCACCAGCTCGCTCATGCCGTTCCTGTTCCAGCTGGGCGCCATCATGGCGATCTTCTACTTCCTGATGATTCGTCCGCAGCAGAAGCAGCGGAAGCAGTTGGAAGAGTCGATCCTCGCCCTCCACAAGGGCGACAACGTCGTCACCACCGGCGGCGTCGTGGGCGAAGTGGTGCACATCAAGGAATCCATCGACGACGGCAAGCCCTCCAAGGGCATGGATGACCTGGTCACGATCCGCACCGGCGAGGTGAAGATCGTCGTCGAGCGGCGCTCCATTGCCCGTGTGGCGTCCAGCGGGAGCGCGACGGCGGCGTGAGCGTCCTGCCCATCCGGGTCCTTGGCGACCCGGTCCTTCGCGAGGAGACGCGCCCCGTCGCCGAGGTCACCGACGCGGTACGTCGGCTGATCGACGACATGTTCGAGACGATGTACGCGGCCAGTGGCATCGGGCTCGCCGCTCCGCAGGTGGGGCGGCTCGAGCGCGTCTGCGTGGTCGCCGTGGACGACGTGGCGTACGCGCTGGTGAATCCCGAGATCGTGCAGGCCGACGGCCCCAAGGACAAGGCCGAAGAGGGATGCCTCTCCATTCCGGACGTCTACGCCGACGTCATTCGCCCCGCGCGCGTGGTCATCAGGGCGCTCGACCGGGATGGCAACGCCATTGAGGTGGAAGCCGACGGATTGCTGGGCCGCTGTTTCCAGCACGAGATCGACCACCTGCACGGCAAGCTGTTTCTGGACCACCTCAGCTTCCTGAAGCGACGGGCGCTGCTGGCCCAGTGGGAACTCGAGAAGGACCAGTACCCGGGATTCATTCGCGTCCTGAAGGCGAACGGGCATCGCAGCGAGCATCCCGAAGAGGAACTGTAGTGCGCATCGTGTTCTGGGGGACGCCGGATTTTTCCACGCCGCCGCTGCGCGCGCTCATCGGCGAAGGCTTCGACGTGGTGGGCGTCGTCACGCAGCCCGATCGTCCGCGGGGCCGGTCGCGCTCGCAACTCGATCCGTCGCCGGTGAAGCTCGTGGCGATGGAAGAAGGAATCCCTGTGCTGCAGCCGGAACGCCCGCGTGGCCCCGAGTTCGTCCGGGCGCTGCGTGACCTGGCGCCGGACCTCTCGGTGGTCGTGGCCTACGGCCACATCCTGCCGCGGGAAGTCATCGACCTGCCGACGCGCGGGACGCTGAACATCCATGCATCGCTGCTGCCGCGGCTCCGCGGTGCGGCGCCCATACAGGCGGCCATCGCGCAGGGCTTCGACGAGACGGGGGTGACCATCATGCGCATGGTCCCCGCGCTCGATGCCGGCCCCGTGGTGCATACGCTGGCCACACCGATCCTGGCCGACGAGACCGGTGGCGAGTTGACGCTGCGGCTCTCGGAACTCGGCGCCACCGCGCTGGTCGAGGCACTGGCCCTGATGGAGTTCGGCGAGGCCGCTGAACGGCCGCAGGACGACGCACAGGCCACCTACGCGGGCAAGCTCGAGCGCGAGCACGCGCGCGTCGACTGGACGGCCGCGGCTGACGTGGTGGCGCGCCGTATCCGGGCCTACGACCCCAAGCCGGGGGCGTGGAGCGTGTTGAGTGGCGCCGAGGTGCGCCTGTACGGCGCGCGGGCGATCACCGACCGCACGGGGGCGCCGGGCGAGGTGCTGGAGACCGACGAGATGGGCGTGATCGTGGCCTGCGGCGAGGGCGCCGTGGCCATTACGGAAGTGCATCCCTCGGGCAAGCGGCGGATGGCAGCGCTGGACTGGGCGCAGGGGCGCGGGTGCAAGGTGGGGGAGGTGTTTGGGTAGGGCGGAACAGCAGAGCGCACGAGCGCACGAGCGCACGACGGCTGGAACGCGAGAGAGCCCGGGGAGTGATCCCGGGCTCTCTCTTTGTCGTGCGTTCTCGCGCTCGTGCGCTCGTGCGCTCTTGCGCTCTCCGTTCTCGCGCTCCGCCCTACGGCTGGTAGCCCACCCGCAGCGGAGTATAGATCGGCGTATTGTTGGCCGATGCCGTTCCCGTGCCAGCCTGGCCGTACTCGTTGTCGCCCCAGCAATAGATGACACCGGCGCCGGTCTGCGTGCCTGAGGCGGTCCCCGTCGGGGAAGCCACGCCGCACGAATGCAACTCACCCAGCGCAAGCGAGCGCCAGCTCAGGCCACCGGCCACGAGCACCGGCGCCGTCTGGTTGGTACGGGTGCCATCGCCCAACTGCGCGGAGTTGTTGCGTCCCCAGCAGTACGCCTGGCCCGTCGTCGTCACGCCGCAGGTATGGTACTCGCCCGCGTACAGCTTGCTGAACACTTGGCCACCGGTGACCGCCTGTGGTACCGAGTCGCGCGGGTTCAGGAGACCGGTGCCGAGCTGCCCCGAACCGTTGGAGCCCCAGCAGAACGCCGCCCCCGCCCGCGTCAAGGCGCAGGTGTGGGCCGCGCCGGCTACAAGGCTGGTGGAATCAAAGGCCGTGAGCAACGGCATCGTGATGGCCGTCGGCAAGAGCACATTGGCACTGATGGAACTCTGCCCGAGCTGGCCAGAGGTGTTCGATCCCCAGCAGCGAGGCCTCGAGGTGTTGATCGAGTCGGCGGGATTGAAGTGAGGCATGGCGCACGTGTGCGACTGCCCCAACGCCACGGCCGTCAACGGCAGGCCGGCGGCCACGATGACGTAGTTCGCGAGCTGATCTGCCTGCGTGCCGTCACCCAGTTGCCCCTGAGAGTTGGATCCGGTGCAGCCCAGAATGCCGTCGATGGACAGGGCGCAGCTATGCGTCTCGGCCGTCGTCACGTTCTGGAACGACAGCACGGTGGTGAACGACTTCAGGAGCGGACTGTTCGTCTGAACGGCGGAAGCCAGACGACCCCAGCAGTAGAGCTGCCGCGCGATGGAAATGCCGCACGTGTAGCTGGAGCCGGCGCCGATCTGGCGCCACGAGAGGAACGGCCCGGCCAGCGAGTCGCCCGACGTCACCGGCGTGGAGGGCGCCGCGATCGTCTTGGTGTTTCCCTTGCCAAGCTGGCCATCCTCGCCGTAGCCCCAGCAGTAGGCACGATCGTTCGTCGCGATGGCGCACGTCTGATAGTTGCCCGCGAACACCTGCGCGTAGGCCAGCGTCCCTGTCGCGGTGAAGTTCAGCTTCTTGGTTGGGCGCAGCTTGGCGCGCACCGTCTGAATGCCGGGAGTACCGCCAATGGTCCACGTCGACGTGGCCACGCCCAGCGCATTCGTCACCGAAAGCAGCGGCGACACCGACCCGCCCGCTCCAATGGAATCGTTCCAGAAGACCGTATCACCGACCACCAGGTTGCCGTAGGCATCCTTGACCAGCACGCTGAGTTGCGTCGGCAACGCCGAACCTGCAGCTGCCGTCTGTCCCGTGCCCGCCGTCGCCGTGAACACGCGCGTGGTGTCCGTCGTGGCGGTGGCATTGAAGACGATTGACGTAAGCCCCGTCACCGACGCCGTCACCGACTGGCCAATGGCCGCGGTGCCCAGCGTCCAACTGGCGCTGACGTTGCCCGTGGCGTCCGTGGAGTCGGCCAACGGCGTGACCGTACCGCTGAACAGCGCGGCAGTCCACGTGACCCTGGCACCCGCGACTGGATATCCGTACTGGTCCTTCACGTTCACCACCAGCGCCTGTGGCAGCCGGGAGGCGACGAGTGACGTCTGCAGGTTGCCGCTGACTCTCGCGAACTGCTGGGCAGGCCCGGTCTTGGCGGTCGCCGTAAAGACCACGCTGTCGAGGACGTAGTTCCCCTGCAGCAGGGCCACGGCCTTGTTGGCGCCGAGGGTGGTGCCGAGCGTCCAGCTGACGGTTGCCAACCCGGCGCTAGACGTCGTCGATGCTGGAGGGCTGACGGTTCCACCCCCGTCTCGCACCTGCCAGAGCACTGTAGCGCCCGCGACCGGCAAGCCGCCCGCATCGACGACCTTGACCGAGAGTACCTCGGGCAACGAGACGCCAACGGTGCCAGATTGCAGGTTGCCAGAGAGCAACTTGACGCTGGAAGCGAAGTCCTGCGGCTTCACCGAAGTGGGACCGGTGGTCGCTTCGCGGCAGCCGCCAACGACGGCGAGGATCGCGAGCGCCGCGATGGTACCAGTGGTGATGAGCTTGCGGCCGTGCATTCGCACTCCGTGCTGGGGAGAACGGGGAAGACGAATATCGTAATCCAATGGACACGCGGCAAACCGGCACCGCCTTCGGCGCCAGTTCGCTGCTCCTTCTAGACGGGCCGGGAGGTCACGAGGTAACTCCCGACCCCCAAAAGGCGTCTTTCTGGCGCCCCTGCTATCTTAATAGAATACCCTGTCCAGCACCTGCCGTGAACCAGAGCCCGACCACCACCAAGACCCCAGTCACCGACGCCAGGCGGGCCGCCGCGGACATCTGTGCCGATCTGCGCTCGGGGACCCTGCTTGATGCTGCCTTCGAGCGCCGCGCCGCGCAACTCGACGGCCGCGACCGGCGGTGGACCCAGGAACTGGTCTATGGGATGCTCCGGAAGCGTGGCTGGATCGACCACGCCCTCTCGGTGCGAGTCCGGGGCGGCATCGCCCGGCTCGACGGCGACCTCACCGACCTGATCCGGCTGGGGGCCCAGCAGCTCCTGGAGATGGGGAGCGTGCCGGCCTACGCCGCCATCGCCCAGACGGTGGAACTGGCCAAGCAACGCCACGGCATCGGGGCGAGCAAGCTGGTGAACGCGGTGCTCCGGCGGCTCGACCGCGAGCGGTCGTCGATCGGCGCCGACCTCCCCGTCGACCCGATTGACGCGTTGTCGACCGAGTTTTCGCATCCCCGCTGGCTTGTGGCCCGCTGGATGGCCCGGTTTGGCGCCGAGGAGACCCGGGCGCTGCTCGAGGCCAATAACCGCGAGGCCCCGGTGATCGTGCGCCCGTGGGGTGTGGTGCGCGAACAGCTCGAAGCGATGCTCGAATCGGCTGGGGTACGCGTGGAAGAGGCGCCGCTCGCGCGCGACTCCATTCGCATCAGTGGGCCCGTGTACCTGTTCGACGTCGCGGCGTTCACCCAGGGCGCCTGCTTCGTGCAGGATCCCGCAGCCACCCTGGTCACGCAGTACGCCGCGGTGCCCCCGGGCGCCACGGTCGCCGACCTCTGCAGCGCACCAGGCGGCAAAAGCATCGAGTTGGCGCGAACCGCAGCGCTGGTCATCAGTGCCGACCTGTCGCCGCGGCGCCTCGAACGCCTGGCCTCCACCAAGCAGCGCCTCGACCTGAACAACATCGCACCAGTCGCCTTCGACGCCCGGGAGCCGGCGATTTCTCCGGTGGACGCGGTGCTGGTGGACGCTCCCTGTACCGGCACGGGCACCTTCCGGCGGCATCCCGACGCCCGCTGGCGCCTGCGCCTCAGCGACCTCGCCGTGACCGCCATGATGCAGCGCGACATCCTGCGTTCGGCGGCCCACGTCGTGAAACCCGGCGGTCTGCTGATTTACTCGACCTGCTCACTGGAACCCGAAGAAAACGAGGCGCAAGTGGAGATTTTCCTGGCCACCCATCCGGGCTGGGCACTCGAGGCACCCCCTGCGGGCGCCGTGCCGGAGGAGACGATCGACGGCGGCTACCTGCGCGTGCTGCCGCAGGCCCACGGGGCCGACGGGGCCTTTGCGGCGCGACTGCGGAGCCCCGCATGAGCGCCGCCACCGTGCGCATCGCGCCGTCGCTGCTGAGCGTCGACTTTGCGCGGCTGGCCGACCAGCTCGCCATGATCGAGGCGGGTGGTGCCGACTGGCTGCACGTGGACGTCATGGATGGCTGCTTCGTGCCGAACCTGACGTTCGGCGCCAAGGTCATCGAGACGTGCCGCAAGCTCACCGCGCTTCCGCTCGACGTGCACCTGATGGTCGTGGAACCGGAGAAGTACTTCGACAGCTTCGCCAAGGCGGGCGCCTCGGTGCTTACCATCCACGCCGAAGCCGCGCCCCACCTGCACCGCCAGATCGTGCGCATCAAGGAACTGGGCTGCATGGCCGGCGTCACGATGAACCCGGCCACGCCGCTCGATGGCGTGCGCGAAATCGCGGCCGAGCTCGACCTGCTGCTGATCATGAGCGTGAACCCGGGCTACGGCGGCCAGGCCTTCATTCCCGCGTCGCTCGACAAGATCCGCCGCGCCCGGGCGCTGCTCGACGCCGCGGGAAGCCGTGCGCGGCTCGAGGTGGATGGCGGCATTGCACGCGACACCATTCAGGCCTGCTGGCGCGCCGGCGCCGACACCTTCGTGGCAGGCAACGCCATCTTCAGCGCCAAGGACCCGCAGCGCGAGATCGCCGCGTTGCGCGCACTGTGCGCGGAGTCCGCATGAATACGCGCACACAGTGGATCATCGTCGGCGGCGTGGTCGTCGCACTGGGCATCGGACTCTACGTGGCCACGCGGGTCTTTGGGAGCGACCTCTTTCCCGTCGCGCCCGGCTCCAAGGCCCCCGAGTTCCACGCGGCCACGTTCGCGGCTGGGGCGCCGAAGTTCAAGAACATCAGCGACTACCGTGGTCAGGTGGTGCTGCTCAACATGTGGGCCACCTGGTGCGGCCCGTGCAAGCAGGAGATGCCGGGCATCCAGGCGCTGCACGAACAGCTTGGCCCCAGCGGGCTCCGCGTCGTCGCGCTGAGCGTCGATGAACCCGACATGGGCGAGGCCATTCGCGCGTTCGTGGCCGAGCACAAGCTGACCTTCGAGGTCCTGCACGAAGGAAGCGGCACGGTGGAACGCGACTACCAGACGAGCGGCATTCCCGAGACCTTCCTGATCGGCAAGGACGGCGTCATCCGCAAGCGCGTCATCGGCGCCGCCGCGTGGGATTCCGAGGGCAACGTCCGGATCATTCGCGGATTGCTGGCCGAGGGTACTCCCTGAGATGACCCCGCGCGAGCCGGAGCGCGCAGGCGCGCTCAGCACCCTCCGCGCGGCCCTCGTCCATCGCTGGCCGGTGAAGCTCGCCGCGCTGGCTCTGGCCTTCGTGCTCTGGTTCGTGGTGCGCGCCGAGGAGCCCACCGAAGTGGTGCTCGATGCACGGTTCGTGGCGCTGCTCGATTCCACGCTGGTGCTCGCCTCTGGTGCTCCCACCTCGGTGCAAGTGGTCGTGACGGGACGCGCGCGCGAGGTGCTCAAGCTCTACGCCAACCCGCCCGTCGTGGTACGCCGCTTCGATGACGAGACCCGACGGGGCGAACCCGTGCGCGTGACGCTGTCACCGGCCGACGTCGATTTTCCCACGGGCGTCGAGGCGCGCGCACGCGACGTACGCCCACGCGTGCTGCTGCTGACCTTCGCGTCGCGCACCGCCAACGGCGCGCCCAGCCGTCCATAGCCATGCGCGTCCTCGGCATCGAAAGTTCGTGCGACGAAACCTCGGCGGCCGTGGTCAGCGGCGCGGGGGACCGTGTGACGATGGACTCGCTGGTGATCCTGTCGCAGGACGTGCACCGCATCTTCGGCGGCGTGGTGCCCGAGATCGCGTCGCGGGCGCACCTGACGGCGATCGTCCCCGTCACGCGACAGGCGTTGGTGGACGCCGGCCTGCCGCCGTCGGGTGCGGGCATTGATGCCATTGCGGTGACGCACGCGCCCGGTCTGGTGGGGGCGCTGCTCGTTGGCGTCGCGTACGCCAAGGCGCTGGGCGCCACGCTGCAGGTCCCCGTGATCGGCGCGCATCATATGGAAGGACATCTTTTTGCCACGTCACTCGATCACGCCGACGCGGTGCCGCCGTTCACCGCGCTGCTGGTCAGCGGTGGGCACACGATGCTGATGGACGTGGCCGCATGGGGCGAATACCGCTTGCTGGGCAGCACGCGCGACGATGCCGCCGGCGAGGCGTTCGACAAGGTGGCCAAACTGCTGGGTCTGCCCTACCCCGGAGGCCGACACATCGAGGCACTCGCGCTGCAGGGCGACCCCACGCGCCACCGGTTCGCGCCACCCATGCTGAACCGCGGACAGAAGCCCGGCGATGACGACTACTACGACCTGTCGTTCTCGGGGCTCAAGACCGCCGTGCTGCGCGCCGTGCGGGCGGCCGAGGCGCGCGGCGCGCTGGCCGACGAGTTGCCGCAACTCGCGCGCGGTTTCCAGGATGCGCTCATTGCGACGCTCTCCGAAAAGACGGCCCGCGCCGCGCGCGCGTTCGGGCGCACGCGCGTCGTGCTGGGCGGCGGCGTGGCGTGCAATCGTGCGTTGCAGGACGGCGTGCAGCGCGCGGTGGCGTCATCCGGCGGCACGGTGTTTGCGCCGGCTCCGAAGCTGGCCACCGACAACGCGGCGATGATCGCGCGGGCCGGGCTCTGGCGGCTGGAGCAGGGCGAACGCAGCGGCCCCGAACTGAACGCCTACGCGTCGCTCGCCATTCCGGGGCTGCGCGACTAGCGACCGCCGCGCAGCAGGCTCCGGATGCCAAAGTAGGCCACCGCGTCCTTCACATTCGAGATCACGCGCTGCACCGCTCCCATGCGGCGATCGGTGACGTACTCGAGCGAGAGCACCACCCGGTCATCGCCGGCGGCGCACGGCGTCACGCAGTGCCAGAGCTTGTCACCGTTGAAGACCACCAGCGTGCCGGGCTCCGTCTTGACCCGAACCTCCACCGTGTCACGCCCCTTGTCGCGATGGTAGAGCTGGCACACGAGGTCGCTGGCGGAGTGCTGCACCAGACCGACGAGCACGGTAAAGCGCTTGCCTCGATAGAACGAGGTGTCGTAGTGGTACGCAATGTGGTCGCCGGCCTCGGTGTAGTAATAGAGGGCGCAGGCGTGCGGATCGGTGTCGGGGCACGTGAGGAGCGCCTCGCCCGTCAGCGCGCTCAGCCAGGCAATGAACTCGGGCGAGCGGTACAGCGAATGCACCTGCGGCGCGTGCTTCGCGATGTCAAAGGAGGAGACGCTCCCTCCCTTCTTGATGCCCGGCACGTAGTTGCGGTTGATGCGCGCGCGCAGGGCATTGGCTTCGGCAACGAGCGGTGCCACCTGCCCGTCATCGAGAAAGTGACTGACCACGGCCAGTTCGTCCTGCGCGCGGAAAGTGGGAACGAGCGTGGCAGCGTCGATCATGGCAGGCTCTTGGCATCGGGGGTGGAGCGAGCGGTCGCGTGGGCGTGCCAGCCCCACGCGATCACGGCCGTGCTGAATGTTGCCACATACGCGGCCTGTTCGGCCAGCGGCCAGACCTCGGCCCCCGACGCGCCGGCCAGGCGCATGCCCCACGCGGCAGCAAGCCGGACGGCGCCGTAGGCGAGGAGCAGCGTCGCAAGCCGCCGCGTCGCTCCGCGCCCCGTCACCACGATGGCGAGTATCAAGAGCAGGGGAATCTTGGCGACGATGACCGGAAGGAAATACTGCACCTGCAGTTCCACGAGATGCGCCGGGAACATCGTGTACAGGAACCCCCACTCGAGACTGCTCGCCAGCCACCCGCAGGTGAGCGTATAGGCGCCGCTCACCAGCAGGGCGTCGGTCCAGGCGTCGTCGCGCGTCTGGAAGACCAACCAGCCGGCCCCAAGAAAGAGATCGATCCACGCCAGCTGGTAGAGCGGGAGCCGGAGCGTGAAGTACACCAGTGCCTGCAGCGCGACGACGAGCGCCAGCCGGCGTGCCGACGCATCGTCGGCCGCTGCATAGGCGGCACCGGCCGCCAGCAGCACGGCAGCGGCGGCGAGCGGGTGATCCCAGACACGCAACTCCAGCAGTGCGAGCACCAGGGTCCACGCCGCCGCCCGCTTCCAGCGCACAGCACCCACCACGCCGGCGAGAAAGAGAAACTTGGCGCCGATTCCCGCCACATACAGCGGAATCAGGGCGCCAAGCCCGATCGGCGCGCTCCCCGCCGCCTGACCGGTGAAGGGAAGCAGTGACACGAACAGGAGGCCGACGGCGACAACTGCGGCGCGCTCCATCCACGGCCGCACCGTCGCCGCCACACCGAGCGTGATGAGGAGCAGCGGGAACAGCGTGAAGCGTGGAGTCACCAACTGCTGCACGGCCACCTCGACTGCGAACAACGCCACGACGCCGAACAGCGCCGGCGACCACGCAACCGGCGCCCCGACCCGAGCGAGCATCACACGGCCGAGCAGCGCGAGGACCGCCACGGCAATGAACGCCAGCAGATAGTCGGTGACGGATCGGCTCACGCCGCGGGGGACGGCACGCAGCGCCGCGCGAGGTGCGGCATTCGGTGCGGCGGCGAGGCGTTCGCTGGTATCGGCGCCGGTGGGCAGGAAGCGCGCGATCTGCGGGGTATCGTACGGCGCCGCGCGCAGCGCGATGCCCATGGCATGGCTGGCGATGAAACGCAGGTCGGTCATCGCGAGGGGCGACGTCGTGATGCCCGGCGTTACGTCGGGGCCCAGCAGGAGGCCGAAGGTCGGGATGTCGAGCCCGGTCTTGTGCTCGCCCGTCGCCGAGTGGCCGTGGTCGCCATACACCAGCAGGTAGTCGCCGGGCCGGCGCGCCTCGGCGAAGGCTTCGATGAGCGAATCGGCGTAGGCAAACTCGCGCCGGTAGCGCGCCGAATGGATGCCGCTTTCGTGCGCCACCCAGTCCGCCGACTCGTAATGACAGACGACAATGTCGAAGTCTCCCGCGCGATAGCCATCGAGGGCGATCCCCGGCCGGATGCGGTCGGACGCGTACATGTCGCGGACGCGCGTGTCGGGGAGACGTTCGGTGAAGTACGGACCGAACTGGGTGAACGGCTCGCGGGCGACGACGAGACTGCGCTTGCCCAGGCGGCTCGCGTCGAGAAAGAACGACTCGATGGGCAGTGCGCGAAACCGGAAGTTGCGCACGAGGTTCACCAGCTGCGTCTCGGCGTGCCCCGAAAAGGCGGCGCGCACCGACGGAATGGTGAACCCCTCGAAGACACCCTCGAGTCGCCACGAAGCCCCCATCGTGCGCAATCGCGCGACACGCGGCATGAGCTGCGGGTCGATGGCCGACTCGTAGCGCCAGCTGTCCACGAGCAGGACAAGCAGGCGCGCGTGGCGCGTGGTGTCCACGGCAGCGATCCCCGGGTCAACGGGTGCCGTCGGACGGTGCACCTGGTCGAGCAGCAGCAGCGCACACACGGTCGTACCGAGGACGACGACGGCAGTGGCAAGCAGGCGCAGGATGAAGCGCAGGGGACTGCGCAATATGCCGCTCATCGGACGGCGAGGATCTTCACGCGGTAGCGGAGCTAGGCCGACGCGACCGCATCGGCGCGATGCAGCGGCTGGGTCGCCATCTCGGCGTCCGGGCGACTCTCGTCGCTTAGCGGAACGTCGCCGCGATTGCGGCGGATGATGCGCGAGTAGAGCGAGAGTTCACGGTCGAAGAGGAAACGCAGCAGCAACAACCCCCACGAATGATGCGCACGCAGGGTGTCATAGAACTCGGGTGCGCCGCGGCGGACGGCCGGAAGCCGGTGCCACGGCACCGACGGGAGGTCGTGGTGCTCGTTGTGGTAACCCACGTTGAGTGCCACGGCGTTGAGCGGTCCGTAGTAACTGGTGGTTTCCTGCAGCCCGAA
>CANNKR010000070.1 GCA_947504615.1 Gemmatimonadota bacterium
GGGAAACTCATCTCAACTGGTCGGCGGACGGGGACCACGGCCGCGCCGCCGCTTGCGCCGCCTTCCGGCCGCTGCCGGTGCGGGGGCCGAGGTCGACTCGGCGTATGGTGAATCGTCGCGCGAATCATCGCGCGAATCGTCGCGCGAATCATCACGCGAATCATCGCGCGAGTCATCGCGTGAGTCGTCGCGCGACCTGTCGCGCTCGTCCGGGCGCCGCTTTCGGTCCTGCGGGTTAAGAACTCGCGCTCCCCATTTCACAGTGTTGATCGCTGCGCCCGCGACGTCGGCGATCGCGTCCGCCTTGGCGTGCACGCGTCCCAGCAGGTCGCCGAAATCGTCGATCCTGTCCGCAATGCCGCTCACCGAGTCGCGGACCCGCGCCGTCGCGTCGGTCAACGCTTCGGCGGCCTCCACCGCATCGCGGCGCACGACGTCCGTCAGCACGCGCACGTTCTCGGCGGCGGACGTCGCGCTGGCGATCATCGGGTCCACCTTCGAGGTCAGCCGGGCGAACTGCTCCAGCAAGGCTTGCTGCGCCTTCCACATGCGGTAGAAGATGAGCGCGAGCAGCACCACCACGACGAGCGTGATGATCTGGGCGAGCCCCGCGGCGACGAACACCGTTTGGTCGAAATCGCCGCGCACCGGCGGCATCTGGCGGACCAGCAGGGTGTCCGCCGCGAGAAGAACGAAGAGTGGCATGGTGCTCGTAGCTTCCCCCGTTCCGCTCCCAATTGCAAGGGTGGAACCGCCGACGGGCCGCGAATGAATGCCTGAGTCTGGACGCCGCACTCGGGTCAGTGCGTCACGGGCGCGTTCCAATTCCGGAATTCGGATTCCGGTTCTATGTTCCAGCTTATGAAATTCCTCGTCGAAGGTGGCCGCCCGCTGCGCGGTACCATCCGCCCGTCCGGCAATAAGAACGCGGCCCTCCCCATCGTGGCCGCGACCCTGCTCACCGAGCACCCGGTGACTCTCGAGAACGTCCCGCGCATCCGGGACATCGAGATCCTCGTTGACCTGCTGGCCACGACCGGCGCCGAGTCGCGCTGGACGGGGCCCAACACGCTCTTCGTCCACGCCAAGTCGGTGTCGGCCCGCGCGCTCGATCTCGAGATGTGCAAGAAGATCCGCGGCTCCATTCTGCTCGCCGCCCCGTTGCTCGCGCGATGCGGGGAGGTGACGTTGTCGCCGCCCGGTGGTGACGTCATCGGCCGCCGCCGCCTCGATACCCACTTTCTGGCGCTGCAGCAGCTTGGCGCCGATCACGTGCTGTCGGACCGCATCGAGTTCAAGACCAAGGGACTCGTTGGTGCCGACGTCTTTCTGGACGAGCCGAGTGTCACCGGCACCGAGAACGCGGTCATGGCGGCGGTCGCCGCGCGCGGAACGACCATCCTGCGCAACGCGGCCAGCGAGCCGCACGTGCAGGATCTCTGCGAGTTCCTGGTGGCGCTCGGTGCGCGCATCGAGGGCATCGGCACCAATACGGTCACCATTCACGGCGGCGCCACGCTCGGGGCGGCGACGCACCGCATCGGCCCCGACCACATCGAGGTGGGCTCGTTCATCGGCCTGGCGGCGGTGACGCGCAGCGAACTGCGCATCGCGGACGCCGGTGTGCGGCACCTGCGCTCGGTGCTCATGGGGTTCGAGCGGCTGGGCATCACCTGCCGGGCCGAGGGGGACGACCTCGTCATCCCCGCCAACCAGTCGATGGTCATCCAGAACGACCTCGGTGGGCACGTGCCCAAGCTCGAGGACCAGCCATGGCCCGCGTTCCCGGCGGACGTGATGTCCATCGCCATTGTGACGGCGACGCAGTGCCAGGGGCTGATCCTGATGCACGAGAAGATGTTCGAATCGCGCATGTTTTTCGTCGACAAGCTCGTGTCGATGAGGGCGCGTATCGTGCTGTGCGACCCGCATCGGGCACTCGTCTCCGGCCCCTCCGAGTTGCACGCCGGCACCGTGGAGAGCCCCGACATCCGCGCCGGCATGGCCATGCTGCTCGCCGCGCTCTGCGCCAAGGGAACCAGCACCATCAAGAACGTCGGGCAGATCGACCGCGGCTACGAACGCATCGACGAGCGGCTCAATGCGCTGGGGGCCAATATCACGCGAGTGTCGGAGGACCGGTGAGCGGCGCGCTGCCGCCACGGGAACGCGTGGCATCGTTCGCGGTACTGGGGCTGTCCGCCTTCACCACGACGCGCGAAGCGGGGTCGTACGGCTTTACCGATGACGCGCCCGTGCAGCAGGTCACCGATCGCTGGGTCGATTTGATGCGCGTCACCGGTGGCCGGCTCGCCTCGGCGCATCAGGCGCACGGCATCAAGGTCGTCACGCATCAGCCCGGATGGGACGGCTGGCTGCGTACCGATGCAGCCGACGGGCATGCGATGCCGCACCGCGACACGGCATTGGTCGTCACCGTCGCCGACTGCGTCCCCGTTTTCATCGGGCATCCCAAGGGGGCGGCGGCCTTGCTGCACGCCGGATGGCGCGGGGTCGCGGGGGGCATTCTTCAGGCTGGAGTCCATGCGCTCGTGGCAATGGGCCATCATGCCAAGGACCTCGTCGTGCACCTCGGGCCGGCCATCTGCGGGAGCTGCTATGTGGTGGGTCCCGACGTTTACGCGAAGCTGATGAGCCGTGCCGTCGATGCGCCGGCGCCCGTGGATCTGCGGTCACTCCTCGCCGATCAGGCGCGCCTCGCGGGGGTCAAGCAGATCGACACGAGCACGTGCTGCACACGGTGCCACAACGACCGGTTCTTCTCCCATCGTGCCGGCGACACGGGGCGACAGGTCGCCGTCATCGCCCCATCGGCGTAGTCGGCGAAGCGTCGGCGCGGCGGGCCGTCCGATCGCGCTCGCGTGGGGCATTTCGTCGCTCGTGCCTTGACGCCTTGGTGCACGGCATCTATAATACTTGGGCTGGGCGGGTTGGGCGACCGCCTTGAGAATGTGGGGTAGCCCCCCACATTTTTTTGTCTTTATCGGGGACTAGATATCAGGTGAAGCAGACACTGGAACCCATTGTCGTTGCTGCACTTGAGCAATTGGGATTCGACCTCGTCGAGTTGCGGGTTGGCGGCAGTCATAGCCGGCCGTTGCTCGACGTGCGCATCGACCGCAAGGACCAGCAAAAGGTCACGGTGGACGACTGCGTACGGGCATCACGCAACCTCGAGGAGCGTCTGGACGCTGATCCGACGCTCTTTGGGGATCGCTACGTGCTGGAGGTGTCGTCGCCGGGTATGGAACGGCCGCTGCGCACGGAGGGTGACTGGCGTCGCTTTGTCGGGCGCAAGGTGAACGTGAAGAGCGTGGCGGTCGGTGGCCGCGCGGAACTGGAGATCGTGGCAGTCGAGGATGACGCGGGCGCGGTACGCCTTCGTCTTCGCGATGCCAAGGGTGCTGAGCATGTGCTCGGGTTGGCCGAGGTGGACGAGGCCCGCCTGGCGTTTCACTGGAAACCGTAACGAGGTCCTGGATGTCTGGATCGGCTGAAATCCTCACTGCGTTCCGCGAGCTGTCGATCGCGAAGCAGATTGACCGCGCGGAACTGCACGCCTTGCTGCAGGACGGCATTCATGCCGCCCTGGCCAAGAAGCACGGCCCCAATGTCCAGGCGGACGTCTCCATTGACGAATCGCGCGGCGAAATCCGCATCGTGCTCCTCAAGACCGTCGTCGAGAAGGTCGAGGATCCCAGTCGCGAGATCGCCCTCGAGGAAGCGCGCTTCGAAGACCCGGACTTCCAGGTCGGCGACGTCATGGAAGAACCGGTCGAGTTCTCCGAGTTCGGGCGTTCCGCGGTGCAGGCGGCCAAGCAGCGCATCATCCAGCGGGTCCGCGAAGGCGAGCGCACCAAGATCCGCGACGAGTTCGCGGGCCGCGTGGGCGACCTCCTCTCCGGCGAGATCCAGCAGATCGAGCGCGGCAAGATCGTCATCATGCTGAACAAGTTCCGCGAGGCCGAGGCGATCATCCCGTATCGCGAGCAGAACCATCGCGAGGACTACAAGCAGGGCGAACCGCTGCGGTCGGTGCTCAAGAAGATCGAGGAGACGCCCAAGGGGCCGCGCCTGGTCCTCTCGCGTGCCGACCCGATGTTCGTGCAGGTGCTCTTCAAGCTCGAGGTCCCCGAGATCCAGCAGGGCATCGTCGAGATCAAGGCGTCGTCGCGCGAATGCGGCAGCCGGACCAAGATTGCCGTCGTCTCCAAGGACGACGCCATCGATCCGGTGGGCGCGTGCGTCGGCCTCAAGGGGTCGCGCGTGCAGGCCGTCGTGCAGGAACTGGGCGGTGAGCGCATCGACATCGTGCCGTGGTCGCCCGATCCCGAGCGCTTCGCCAAGCTCGCGCTCGCGCCGGCCAAGGTCGCGCGCGTCTTCAGCGATCCGGCTACCAAGACGATCCAGGCCGTCGTGGACGAGGACCAGCTGTCGCTGGCCATCGGGCGCAACGGACAGAACGTGCGGCTCGCCTCCGAGATCACCGGATGGAAGATCGACCTGTACTCCAGCCGCGAGTGGCTCGAGCGCGGCGGCGACATGCCGCTCTTCCAGCCGCTGCCCGAGGACGACGTGGCGGCTGACGTGCAGCTGTCGGCCATCGAGGGACTGCCGCCGGCAACGGTCGCGGTGCTCGAGGCCGGCGGCTTCCGCACGCTGAACGACATCATCGACCTCGAACGCGACGATTTCCTGCGGCTGCCGGGCATCGCGCCCGAAGAGGCAGACCGCATCATCGCGCTGATCAACGAGTTGACCACCGACGACAACAGCGGGGAAGCCACCGCCGAAGCCGACGGTGACGCGGGTGAAACGGGCGACACCGGGGCTGCGGCTCCGGACGTGGCGTGAGCGTAATCGGGTGATCGACGCCGAGGTGCGGCGCCGTTTGTTGGCCCTGGCTGGCCTTGGTGTGCGTGCGCGCAATGCGGTGGTGGGGGTGGAGATGGTGCGGGCGGCGGCGCAGAGTGGCGCGCTCAAGCTTGCATTGGTGGCGGAGGACGCGTCGCGGCACAGTCGCGACAAGGTCCTTCCGATGCTGACGGCGAAGGGCATTACGATCATCGATGGGTTTCCGGCGGCCGAACTGGGCGCCGTGGCAGGGCGGGAAGCGACGGCGGCGATCGGTATCGTTGACGCGCCGTTGGCCAAGGGGATTCGCGGAGCGCTCGGTTCCGCGGGCGAGTAGCAGCACGAGGAGGCAGTTTGACGAAGCTTCGGGTGAGTGATCTGGCGGCTGAGTTCGGCATCTCGAGTGACGAGGTGCTGGGCATGCTTCGCGCCATGGATGTCATGGTGCGCAGCCACTTGACGCCGCTGACAGATGACCAGATTTCGCGCGCTCGCGTCCGATGGGAGCGCGAGAAGCGGGTGCGCGCCCTCAAGGCGTCCGAGACGCCAGCGGCAGCGGCCAAGAGTCGCCGGCGCGGCAGCGCGGCCGCCGAGACGGTCCCGGCGGGCGACACGCCCGCTGCGAAGCCGCGCGCCAAGAAGAAGGTCGAGGAGCCGGTCCCCGAGGCCGAGCCCACGGATGCGCACAAGGTGCGCCGCCGTCGCGCGGCGCCCCCGGTCCCCGAAGTGTCCGCGGAAGAGCCCGTCGCCGAGCCCGAGGTGCACGCCGCGCCGTCCGTCGAGGCGCCTGTCGCCGAGTCGAAGCCTGCGCCCGTCATCGTCGCCCCGTCTGACGTGTCGGACTCGTCGACCTCCGCGATCGTGCCGCCGGCACCTGCCGTGCCGTCCGCACCTGCCGCCCCCGTCGCGCCGATCGTTGCGGCCGTCCCGGCCGCTGCGCCGCGCGTGATTGCCCCGGCCGAGCCCGTGGCTCCGCCGCCGCCACCACCGGCTTTCCTCCCGCCGCGTCCGGCGCGGACCCTCGCGCCGCCCACGCCGCCCTCCGTGCATTCGGGGAGCGCACATGCGGGTGGTGATCGCCCGCGTCCGCGCCCGATCGTGCCGGGGGCACCGCGTGGCGGTCGCCCCGGGCAGCAGTCGGGCCGCTTGCCGATGCCTCCGCGCCCCATTGCCTCGGCCGCGCCGGGCGGTGGCCTGAGCGGTGGACGTCGCGATGATCGCGGGCGTCCTGCCGCTGGTGGCACCAGTACCGCTCCGCAGACGCCGTCCAGCGGTCCGCGTCGCAAGAAGGGGAAGCGGGGGGTCGATCAGGAAGCCGTGTCGGCCAACATCTTCCGCACGATGAAGGAGATGCGCGGCGCACCGGGCAAGCGCCGTCGCGACGATTCGGGGCGCGAAGAGCTTGAGGCCATGCGCGCCGCGGTCGCCGAGCAGGAAAAGAAGACGGTACGCGTCAATGAGTTCATCACCGTCAGCGAGTTGGCCGAGAGCATCAAGATCCCGGCCACGCAGATCGTGTCGTTTGCGTTCAAGCACCTGGGCCTGATGGTCACCATCAACCAGCGCCTGGACTTCGACCAGATCGAGATGATCGCCAGCGAGTTCGGCTTCATCGCCGTGCGCGAGGCCGACTATGCCGCGGCGCCGACCGAGGCCAAGGTCGAGGACACGCCGGAGCAGCTCATGTTCCGGCCGCCCGTCGTCACCATCATGGGTCACGTCGACCATGGCAAGACGTCGCTGCTTGACTACATCCGCAAGGCCAACGTGGTCGCCGGCGAGGCCGGTGGCATCACGCAGCACATCGGCGCGTATCACGTCACGCTGCCGAATGGCAAGAACATCACCTTCCTCGACACCCCCGGGCACCAGGCGTTCACCGCCATGCGTGCCCGCGGCGCCCAGGTGACCGACATCGTCATCCTGGTCGTGGCCGCGGATGACTCGGTGATGCCGCAGACCATCGAAGCCATTTCGCACGCCCGCAACGCCGGCGTGCCGATCATCGTGGCCATCAACAAGATCGACCTGCCGGCCGCCAACGCCCAGAAGGTCAAGCAGGAACTGCTCGCCCACAGCGTCGTGCTCGAGGAGTTCGGCGGGCAGACCCTGCACAGCGAAGTCTCGGCCAAGAAGGGAACGGGCGTGCCGGCGCTGCTCGAGCAGTTGCTCCTGCAGGCCGAAATCCTCGATCTCAAGGCCAACCCGAACCGCAAGGCATACGGCGCCGTGGTCGAAGCCCAGCTCGACGCCGGCAAGGGCCCCGTGGCCACCGTCCTCGTGCAGAACGGCACGTTGCGCGTCGGCGACGACTTCATCTGTGGTTTGTACTCGGGGCGTGTGCGCGCGCTGCTCGATGAGCGTGGCAAGGCCGTCAAGACGGCCGGCCCCGCCATTCCGGTGCAGGTGCTTGGGCTCACCGGCGTCCCGATGGCCGGTGATCAGTTCATCGCGGTGGCCGATGCGTCCGAGGCGCGCGAGATCGCGCAGCGGCGCGAACGGCTCGACCGCGAAGCCAAGAGCCGCCGCAATACCAAGGGCGCAGTGTCGCTCGAAGACTTCATGGCGCATCACGGGGCAGGCGAGAAGCGCCAGCTCAAGCTGCTCATCAAGGCCGACCAGGGCGGTCCGTCCGAAGCACTGGCCGATGCGTTGCAGCAGCTGTCGAACGAGGAAGTGCAGGTGGAGGTCGTGCAGCGCAGCGTCGGCGCCATCACGGAAAGCGACATCCTCCTGGCCAAGGCGTCGGGGGCCATCATCATCGGCTTCCACGTGCGCCCCGACATCAAGGCGCGTCAGGCGGCCGAGCGCGAAGGCGTGGACATCAAGCTCTACAAGATCATCTACGAGGCCGTCGCCGACGTGAAGCTTGCCCTCGAGGGGCTGCTGCGTCCGGAAGAAAAGGAGACCGTGCTTGGCGAAGCGCAGGTGCGCGAAGTCTTCAAGGTCACCAAGGTGGGCGTCATTGCCGGTTGCTCGGTACGCCACGGCGTGATCAACCGCGCGGCCAAGGTGCGCGTGGTCCGCGACGGCGTCGGGGTATTCACCGGCACCATCGGGTCGCTGCGCCGCTTCAAGGACGACGTGAAGGAAGTGAAGGAAGGGTTCGAGTGCGGCATTGGCATCGAGAACTTCAACGACGTCAAGGTCGGCGACGTCTTCGAATGCTACAAGATGGAAAGCGTGGCGCGGACGCTGCAGCCGGCTCACGCCGGTTGAGCGGACGCGAGGGCGAGCGCTGATGCCGCCGCGTGATACGCGGCGTCCCGACCGGGTGGCGGAAGGCATCCGGATGGAAGTGGCGACGTTCCTCAATGAGGGCGTCAAGGATCCGCGCGTCTACGGCAAGCTGATCACGGTCACGGCGGTGGAAGTCACGCGCGACCTGGGCCACGCCGTGGTCTTCGTATCCATCATGGGCACCGACGCCGAGCAGGCCTCGACGCTCGAAGGGCTGTCCAGTGTGGCCAGCCATCTGCGGGCCCGTGTCGGGCGCGCCCTGCGCCTGCGCATTGCCCCGGAAATCGCCTTCAAGTTCGACGAGAGCGTCGCGCGCGCGGCGCGCATCGAGACGCTGCTCGCCTCGATTCGCCCGTCGGACCCTCCCGACGATGGCTCCGCGCCCGACGCCTGACGGCCTGCTGCTGGTCGACAAGCCGGCGGGGGTGACGTCGCACGATGTCGTCAACGCCGCCCGGCGTGCGCTCGGCGAGAAGCGTATCGGGCACGGCGGCACGCTCGATCCTTTTGCCACCGGCCTCCTGGTGCTCTTCGTTGGCCGGGCCACGCGCCTGTTGCAATGGGTGCAGGCGGAACCGAAGGTCTACGACGCCACGGTGCGCTTCGGGGCGGAGACCGACACGGAAGACCTCGCCGGCGCTGTCGTGCGTGAGGCCCCGCTCCCCACGCGCGCTGCGGTGCTCGCCGCCGTGCCTGCACTCCTGGGTAACATCGACCAGGTGCCGCCCGCGTATTCCGCCAAGCGCGTCGATGGCAAGCGCGCGTACGAGCTGGCGCGGGCGGGGCAGGCGGTCGAACTGAAACCGTCGCGGGTGCACATCGAGAGTATCAAGCTTTCGATGTTCGAGGGCTCGGACGACGCCGTGTCCGCGTGCCGCATGCGTGTGTCGTGCGGTGGCGGCACCTACATCCGCTCGCTGGCGCGAGACCTTGCGCGTGCCACCGGATCCGCGGCGCATCTCACGGCACTCCGCCGGGAGCAGGCCGGCGTCTTCTCGCTGGCGCGTGCGATTCCGTTCGAGCGCCTCCGTGGGGGCGAGCCCGTCGTGGTGGCGCCGGCCGTCGACGCGCTCGAAGGGTATCCGCACCAGGCGTTGTCGGAGGACGAAGTCGCGAAGATCGTGCGCGGCATCGACGTCGAGGCCCGCGTCGATGGCGCGTTTGCCGCGTTGCTCGATCCGCCGTCCGCGACGGGGCTGGGCGCGCTGGTCGCCTTCGCCGAGCGACGTCCATCGGAACGCGGGGACCGCTGGCAGCCGCGCGTGGTGATGCGAGATGACTGAACGCGTGGATTGGCACGAGGAATCCGGCCTGCCGCCGGACGTCGCCGGCACGGTGCTCACCGTGGGCACGTTCGACGGTGTGCATGCCGGCCATCGCCTGGTGCTCGAGCGGTTGGCCGAGCGGGCCGCGGCGACCGGCCTCAAGAGCGTCCTCGTGACGTTCGAGCCGCATCCGCTGGAGATCGTGAATCCGGCCGCCGCGCCTCATCTGCTGACGGTCGGTGACGAGAAACTCGAAGTGCTCGCCGAGAGCAAGCTCGACTATCTGGCCGTCTTGCCGTTCACGCCGGCGCTCGCGCAGTACGACGCGCCGGCCTTCGTGAACGCGGTGCTGCGCGAACGGTTCGGCATGCAGGAACTGCTCATTGGCTACGATCACGGCTTTGGCCGGGGACGCGTCGGCGACGCCGCCGTGCTCCAGGCTCTTGGTGCCGCGCGGGGATTCGGGGTGATCGTGGTGCCCGCGGTGTTGGGCCCCGATGGGCGGCCGGTCAGTTCCACGTCGATCCGTCGCGCCGTCGCGGGCGGCGACCTCGACCGGGCAGCGGGTGGCCTGGGGCGGGCCTACGGCATCAGCGGCGTCGTCGTGAAGGGGGTGGGGCGGGGGCGCACGCTGGGCTTCCGGACCATCAACCTGTCCATGCCGTCGGCGCGAAAGCTGCTCCCGCCGGACGGTGTGTACGCGGTGCGCGTGTGCACGCCGGAGGGGACGTTCGGCGGCATGATGAATCTTGGCGGTCGTCCCACGTTCGACGATGCCGTCAAGACGCTCGAGACGCACCTGTTTGATGCGAGCCCAGAGTTGTACGGCCGACGGGTGCGGATCGACCTGATCCGGCGGGTCCGTGAAACCCGGAAGTTCGCGACGGCTGAGGCGCTGGTGGCCCAGTTGGCACAGGACGAACGGGCGGCGCGGAGCGCGCTGGCCGGGCCGTGAGGCAACTCGTTGCCAGTACGCAAGATGATTGACTCTCCACTACCCCCGGACTATTTTCCAAGGTTTCGGGTAAACCCTCTGCCAGCACCGGCGAAATGACCAACCTGAAGTACCGGCTGCTTACTATCGTCGCCCTCGTCCTCCTGTCGGGCTGGGCGCTGTATCCCCGCAAGGTCGTCGAGCGCGTCAAGCGTAACGGCGTCTTCGTCTTCGATACCGTCCAGCGTGTGCCGCTCAAGCGCGGCCTCGACCTCCAGGGCGGCATGCACCTCACGCTCGAGGTTGACGAGTCCAAGGGGACGATCGCCAACAAGGCGGAGGCGCTCGACCGCGCGCTCAAGGTCGTTCGCACGCGCATCGACGAGTTCGGCGTCTCCGAGCCTGTCGTGCAGAAGGTCGGCAACGACCGCATCATCGTCGAACTGCCGGGTATCGACGATCCTGCGCGCGCCACCGAGGTGGTGCAGAAGTCTGCCTTCCTCCAGTTCCAGATCACCGACAAGTCGCAGGCGTTCGAGAAGAGCGTGGCACGACTGGACGCGATCCTGCGCGACAAGGGCATCGTGGTGGCCAAGCGCGATGCGGCCCCCGCGGCCGGCGCCTCCAAGGGCGCCCTCCCGTCGCTCTTCACCGCCAATGACACCGGCAAGAAGAAGGCTGCCGTCGACTCGACCACGGCCGACAGCGCCAACGCGTTTGTCGGGCCTTTCGCGAACAAGGTGATGAAGGCGCCGATGTCCGATCCGGGCGCGTACATGGTGGCCGAGACCGATCGCGACGAGATCGAGAGCTACCTGCAGAACCCCGACATCAAGGCCGCGCTGCCGCCGGGCAAGCAGCTGAAGTGGGGCGTGGATTCCCTGATTGCCAACGGCAAGTCGTACCGCGCCCTGTATGTTCTCGACACGCGCGCCATCATCACGGGCGACTATCTGGTCGACGCCAAGCCGAACACCGTGCCGGGTGAGGGGACGGTCGTCGAGTTCCAGCTGAACAACGAAGGCGGACGGAAGTTCAAGAGCGAGACGGGCAAGCACGTGCGCGACTACATGGCCATCGTGCTCGATGACCGCGTGATGTCGGCGCCGATCATTCAGAGCGCCATTGGGACCCGCGGCCAGATCACGATGGCCGGCTCGGGACTGCAGGCGGCGCAGGACCTCGCCCTCGTGCTGCGCGCCGGTGCGTTGCCGGTGCCGCTCAAGGTGGCTGAGACGCGTTCCATCGGCGCCTCGCTGGGCCAGGATTCCATTCAGAACGGCATCACGGCCGGCATCGTCGCCATCGTGCTCGTGATTCTCATCATGCTCGTCTACTATCGCTTCTCGGGCCTGCTGGCGGTTGGCGGCCTGGTGCTCTATGTGCTGTACACGCTGGCCGCGCTCGCCGGATTCAGCGCCACGCTGACGCTCCCCGGCCTCGCCGGTTTCGTGCTCGGCATCGGCATCGCCGTCGACGCGAACGTGCTGATCTTCGAGCGTATCCGTGAGGAGATGGACCACGGCAAGAGCATTCGCACCGCGATCGATGAGGGCTTCAAGCACGCGATGTCGGCCATCATCGACTCCAACGTGTCCACCGCGCTCACCGCGCTGGTGCTGTACCAGTACGGCACCGGACCGGTGAAGGGCTTCGCCGTGACGCTCCTCGCGGGCCTCATTTCGACCATGGTCGCCTGCGTCTTCTCGGTTCGCACTTTCTACCTTGTCTGGCTCAACCGCAATCGCGGCGCCGAGTCGCTGAGCATCTGATGCTTCGAATCCTGCATGGAACCAAGTACGACTTCATCAAGTACTGGCGCACTGCCGCCATCGTGACCGCCGCGTTCATCCTGCTGGGCATGGGCTCCGCGGTGTTCAAGGGCGGCTTCCCGTACTCCATCGAGTTCACGGGTGGCACGCTGATGCAACTCGAGTTCACGACGGCGCCGGACGTCGCGAGGCTGCGTACCACGCTCGACGCTGCGGGCATCAGGGGCGCCGAGATCACGACGTTCGGGTCGAACCGCGAGTTCACCATCCGCGCCCAGGGCGCCGAGCAGGTGGCGGTGCAGGCGTCGGGCGCCGAGAAGGTGGCCGCGCAGATCGAGGCCGCACTCAAGGGCACGCCGGGCGTCGAGTCCTTCAAGGTCGTGCGCGTCGAGACCGTCGGGCCGCGGGTGGGCTCCGAGCTGCGGCGCGGGGCGCTGGTGGCCATCCTCATCTCGTTTCTCGTGACGCTCGCCTACCTGGCGTGGCGCTTCGAGTGGCGTTTCGGCCTGTCCGCCGTGCTCGCCACGGCGCACGACATCCTGACGACCATCGCGTTCATCAAGCTCCTGCACCTCGAGATCTCGCTCACGGTCGTCGCCGCCATCCTCACGGTCATCGGCTACTCCTTGAACGACACGATCATCATCTTCGATCGCGTGCGCGAGAATCTGCACAAGAATCGCAAGATGCCGTTCTACGACCTGCTCAACCTCTCGGTCAACGAAACGCTGCCACGGTCCATCCTGACGCACGCCACGACCCTTGCCGCGACCCTGTCGCTGCTGGTGCTGGCGGGCGAGGTCATCCGGCCGTTCGCGTGGGTGATGTCGTTCGGCATCTTCACCGGCACGTTCAGCTCCGTCTATGTGGCATCGCCCATCCTGATGTGGATCGAGAACAAGTATCCGCGGGCCAACGAAGCGCGGTCCACCTCCAAGGCGCGTCCGTAACCGTTCGCCGGTTCCGGGGTTTCGTGAGTTCCACACAGAGGCCCGGGCAGCACCGAGGACGCGGAAACTGCATGGTGATTTGAAGGGGGCTCGGCGGATGAACACTCCGCCGGGCCCCTTTTCCGTTGCCGTCCTCCGTGGCCCTCCGCTCTCTCCGGTCTCCGTGTTGAAAGAAACAGATCCCTCTCAACTGAGATCGAGTCGTTTAACACGGAGGAACACGAGGTGCACAGAGGGCCACGGAGTACTGCAATTCAAGGGGGTGGCTTCAAGTGATCGTTGCACCAGCGGGGAAGACGGCGGGGTAGTCTTCTATCGCTGGAGGAATCGATGGTCATGGGACGA
>CANNKR010000071.1 GCA_947504615.1 Gemmatimonadota bacterium
GACGGCCGCGAGCACCTCGCGCACCGCCGCGGAGAGCCGCGCCTGTTCGACGTCGTTGAAGATCTCCGGATGTCCCTGATCATAGGTTGACGCGACCAGGTCGTGCGCCGCGACGTTGTGGGCAATTCTCCGATCAGCCTCAGAACGTGCCATGGATGCGCTCACGCGCTATCCCGCGAGGGCGGCTGGCTGCCGCGCGGCGATTTCGCCTGCCAGCTGGCGCGAACGCAGCCCCTTGCCCGTGGCATAGTTATACGCGTGCGCGCAGCAGGCAAACCCGTAAGGACCCCAGAACATCGCCCCGATTGCACCGCTGAAAATATCGCCGATCAGCAGAACACTGAGCATCGCCCAGAAGCAGGCACGCGCGGAGTTCGCAAAGGCATCCTGCCGTGCATCACGGAACCGCGCGAGGGTCAGGACATGCCCAATCAGCCCGACCATCAGCAGGGCACCGCCAGGCCAGCCGAGCACGTAGAAGACCTCGAGAAAGCCGTTGTCAATGGACGCCTGGCGCCCCGTCCCTTCCTGCAGCTTCGTTCCACCTCCCGTCGCCCCCAGCCCCTCACCCTCGGCGCTGGCCGCGATTGCCTGCGTGGCGCCGCGCGAAAGCACCAAGCGCTGCCGGAAAGAATTGTCGGTCGACAGGGTGGCAAATGACGCCAGCCGCGCAGAAATGGAATCACGAAATACATCGAGCGAAAGCAATGGGATGGCCAGGACGATCATCAGCAGCAGGATGAACCAGTTCCGCGTGATCCGTCGTATCGGCCCCATGAACTGCACCACCAGGAGACCCACCACGAACGCCGCCCACGACGCCCGCGTGCGCGTCAGCAGCAAGGCGACCAGCCCCAGCGACATCGACAGCACGAGCCAACGCCGCGAGGTTCCCAGCAGGAAGAGCATCCCGATCAGCAGGGCCACGGAATACGGCCCCGGCGCATTCAGCGTGCCAAAGATGCGAAAGCCGAATGGCATCGGCATGCCAATGGACGCCATCTGGGCCGCTTCCATCCACGCGACGTCCCACACCGGCGGCCGTACCAGCTGGTAGATGCCGTACGCCGCCATGATCGGCAGCGCGTACTGCAGGAAGGTCAGGAACGAGTCGCGCAGCGTCGGAAAGATGCGCCAGTTCAGGTTCAGGTGCATGGCGAAGCTGATCGGCGCGACCCACGTGAGCATGGCGTACGTCGCCGGGATGAACCCCGCCTTCAGTATGCCGATCGCATACCCATACACCACCGCGGACAGCGTGAACGTGAACGGATACATCATTGCCCCGCGCAACTCGCGCGCGCGGAACAGCAGGGTCAGCACCGAGATCAGCGTCACCAGCACGGGCGCCAGCAACACCGGGTTGGTCGGGTCGAAGCCGTGGTGGTAATCGACGATCCGTCGCACCCATGGCGTGAAGAACCAGAGACCGAACACGAAGGCGACATACCGCCCCGGTTCGCGATGGTACGCCGCCAGCCCGGCCATGATCGCCGCGCCGACGTAGATCGGCGGAAAGAGTCGGCCCCCGCCGCCGGCCAGGCCGGCCATCGTCACGGCGAAGAAGATGCCCAACGTGAGCGTCGACGCCGGATTCGCACCCCGACGTAGCGCCACAGGCGCCGGCGCGACAGGGTTCAGGGGAAGGGCCACTTGCGTGTCCCGCGCGGCTTAGTGCGCCGCGCCGGAGTGCCGCGACGAGCGATGATCGTCGAAGTCCCGCAGGCGGCGCGCCCGGCGAATGCGGCGACGCGCCGACTGGAACGCATACGTGAGCAATGCGACGGCGACCGTGGACGCCGTGCCGTGCGCAAACAGGGAGAACGGGGCAAACCCATCGTCGATCACCCGGGCCGTCGTCGGGCCCGTGTCGAGCGGTCCCTGCATGCCGTTCATCCTGGAGAGCACCGAGACGTCGATGCCCATCATGTTCGGAAGCGTCGAACTGAATCCCGCGCTCAAGCCGGGATCGCTCGCGCGGAACACAAACATCGTGGCCAGCCAGAGCCCCACCAGCATCAGGGTGCTCAGGTACACGACGCGCGACTGGGGCAGGTACCACTGGCGCGTGCCGTGTGACGAGCGGCGGCGGCGCCCCGCCCAGGGGGCGTCGAGAATCCACCAGGTGAGCACCGACACAACCACCGTGGCCGCGAAGATCGCCGGCACCACCAGCAGTTCGACGGCGCCAAGCAGTATGCCCGCCAGCATGGCCGCGCTGAACTCGCCCGACGACGGCAGCTTGGACGTCCCCGTATCGAAGATATCGGGAACGAGTTCGGTGTGGAGCCGGTCGGGATCAGAGTGTCTTGCCATGGGCGCGCCTCATGCCGGTCATCAGCGACCGTATTCGTAGTAGTAGCCGTACCCCTGGCGATACCGCGAGCCGCGGCGAAGTTCGACGTCGTTCAGCACCGCGCCGGCCAGGACCACCTGGACGTTGCGCAACTGGGCCACGGCAAACTTGAGTTCGTCACGGTCGGTCTTGTCCGAGCGCGCCACCAGCAGCAGGGCGTCGGCGTTGGAGGCAATCAGCGCGGCGTCGGTGAACAGGTTCAGCGGCGGCGTATCCAGCAGCACATAGTCGTACTGCTGACGCAGCCGGTCAAACAGCGGCTGCAAGCGCGTCGACACCAGAAGGTCAGCGGGATTCACGCTGGGCGAACTGCCGAGCGGCAGAACGTCCACCGACCCGCCCGTCTCCATCGTCACGCGCCGGATGCACTCGCCCGGCGACGCCTGACCATACATGAGGTCGAAGAAGCCGGGAGACGGCGGAATGCCGAACGCCTCGTGCACCGTCCCGCGGCGCGTTTCGGCATCGATCAGGATCACGCGCTGCCCCTGCTGGGCCAGCGTGATCGCCAGGTTCACCACGGTGGTTGTCTTGCCATCACCGGGAAGCGCGCTCGTCAACACGATGACGCGCGGCGCCTTCGGGGGCGTGAGGTAATTGAGGTTGGTGCGGAGGGCGCGATACGCCTCGGCCGCCGGCGTGTGGTATTCCCGCACCGAACCGGGGGCGGAACTGCCGCTTTCCCCCCGTTCGCCCGGGGACGCGCCCGCTTTCGCGCCGTCCGGAGGCGGCAATCGGTACGCCCCCGACCGCGCCTGCTGCTGCAGGTTGGGAATGATGCCGATCACCGGCACCCCGACGATGGCGCGCAGGTCGGCCTCGTCGTGGATGGTCGTGTCGAGCCAGTCGCGCAGGAACGCCACGCCGATGCCGACGATCAGGCCCGAGAAGATCGCGACCGCAAAGATCAATGTCTGCGACGAATTGGTCTGCTGGTCGGCCGACACCGCGTCGTCGAGCAGTTGCGCCGACGAATCGGGCACCGAGGCCGTGATCTCGGCCTCTTTCAGCCGCCCCTGCACCAGCCCCATGGTCTCTTGCAGCACCAGGCGATCGCGCTCGAGCCGCTGGAACTGCATGGCCTGCTCCGGCATGCGCGAGAGCTCGCGCTGCAGCGAGTCCACGCGCCGCTGGCGATCTGACACCAGCGAGTTGCGCTGGCTCAGGAACGCCGCCGCACGGTCCTGAATGCGTTCCTTCACCACCTGCATGCGCGCGTCAATCACCTTCACGTCGGGATCATCGGCGGTACGGCGCTGCCGCAGGATGTCCCGCTCCTGACCGAGCGCCTGCAAAGAAGCCATTTCAGTACTGGCGATGCCCAGGAATTCCGGCGTCGCCATGGCCCTCCGCAGGAACTCGGCGGCGCCCTCCACCCCATCCTGCTGGAGCGGCGTCAGCGCGCGCGCGATCGCGTCGCGTTCCAGCGTAATCGTGATCATGTTGTCGCGCAGCAAATTCAGCTCGGACACCAGATCCTGGATCTTGCCGTCGACGCTCGAGACGCCGCGCGACAGCAGGTAGTCGCGAATCAGCATCTCCTGCTCATTCAGCTGTTCGCCGAGCACCGTCGACTGGCGTTGCAGATACGCCAGCGTCGAGCGCGCATTGCTGGACGACAGGTCGATGCGCCGCTTCACGTAGGCGCGCGCCAAGACGTTCGGGACCAGCATGGTCTCCACGGGGTCCTTGCCGCTGTACGAAATGCGCAGCACGTTCGCGTCGCGCCCCGCCTGCGCCACGCGCACCGCATCGCGCACCATCGACGCCACGTCGTTGCGCGGATAAACCGTGAACACCAGCCGGTCGTATCGCGACGCCGCGGCGGCCAGCTGAATCCATCCCCCCTCGATCGGGATGGGCATCGAATCAGGGAAGGTCCCCATCAATTTTTCGCTGGGCAACAACCGTACGTCGCGCATCCCGCGCGCGGCACGATCCAGTCGATACGCCTGCGACGGCGCCTCCTGGCTGACGAACGCGTTGCGCACCACCTCGCTCTTCTGCTTGCGCACCGGCTGGAACAGGCCCAGGCGCATGCCCAGGGAATCGACGACATCGTACGCCAGCTGGCGGCTCGTCAGGATCTGCGTCGCCGTAGCCAGCACATTCGTGTAATCCGTACTGAAGAAGGCGCCGTAGGCGCCGCCCGACGGACCGCCCCCTTTCTCCTCGATGCGCACCGTAGCGGACGCCGAGAACACCGGCTCGAAGCGGCGGACCGCGAGCATCGCGGCGGCCGTCGCCAGGCCCACGCAGATGACAATGATCCAGGCGCTGCGCGCCACGGTCTGCCAGGCGCGCCGGAGGTCGATCTCCTGGTTCGCGTCAGGGGGCAACTGGAGGACGGGAAGCTGTTCCACGGGGATCCTATTGCTTCGTATACAGGAGAATTTGGAACGCGAGCGTCACGAGCACGGTGTACCGGCCAATCGTGTCGAGCTTGCGGTCCCAGGTATTGGGATCGAGCACCAGAATGGCGTCCCCGTCGTCAATCGGCACGCGGTCGAGCCGCTGATCGACCGTCAGGGCATACCGGGTGCCGTCCCGCCCCTTCTGGAGGACGATGATCGGCGTCCGGCGGCTCGTTCCCGAGAGGCCGCCGCCCTTCGCCACCAGCTGCTGCACCGTCATCGTCGGCTCCGCCTGATAAATGCCCGGTGAGCGCAGATCTCCGAGCACCGGCAAGCTCCGCACGATGCCGACATCCACGATGGCGTCGATGATGCGCTTGGAGTATCCGCGCGAAATGAGGTCGGTGATCGAATCGGACGTGAGTCCCGCCACCAGGAGACGCCCCAGACCCGGCAGGAACACCTCGCCGCGTCCATTGACCACCCACTGCCCGTTGAGCTCCGGCTCCCGATAGACACGTACGCGCACCTCATCGCCCGGGAGCACCGTCCACGGGCGGTCCGGGAGCGGCGCCAGCATCACCGGAGTGCGCGAAGCGCAGGCGGCGAGCGCCAAAAACAGCGCCGGCACGGCGAGACGAAATGATCGATTCATGAAGGCAGGCACGGTCATCAGGAAGAAGTCGCGAGAGACGGGATTCCGAGACAAAACGATCCGCAACGAGGAGACGTCACGCATGTTAGAACGCCCCCTTCATCGACACCACAGCGGGAATCGTGCGCAGCAGGATCACGATATCCCGCCACAACGTCCATCCCCGCACGTAATCGGACTCGAGGCGCACCACGTCCTCGAAGTCGCGAATGGAATTTCGCCCCCCCACCTGCCACGGGCCAGTGATGCCGGGCAACACCTCGAACCGCACGAAATGGTGCGGCTCGTAGCGCAGCACCTCCGACGGCAGCGCCGGGCGCGGCCCCACCAGTGACATCTCGCCCCGCAGCACGTTCCACAACTGGGGCAATTCGTCGAGGCTCGAGCGCCGCAGGAACTTCCCCACGGACGTCAACCGCGGATCGTTGGGCAGCTTGAAGATGCGCTGGTCGCCGTCGTGGATGTTCCCGAGCGCCACATCGGCCTGCAGCCGTTCGGCGTCGGCCACCATGGTGCGGAACTTCAGGCAGACAAAAGGATCGCCGCCCAGCCCCACCCGCACCTGGCGGAAAAACACCGTCCCCGGGGACGTCAGTTTCACCAGGAGACTCACGAGCGCGAGCACCGGCGAGAGCACGAGGAGGCCAAACACCGCGCCCAGAATGTCCATCGCGCGCTTGACCACGAGTTGCGAACCCACCAGCGCCGGGCGCGACAGCAGCATCAGCGGCTCGGCGCGCCGCAGCACGAAGGTCGGCTCGTCGAACTTGCGGAACGCTTCGCGCCGCGTGGCGTACACGCGCGCGCCCGCGCTCGAGGCGGCAATCATGATGCTCTGGAGCGCCACATCCGACACCGAGCCGACCAGCACCAGCGCGTCGGCGTTCGTCTCGGCGATGTGATCGTACAGCTCCGGCATCCCCTCTCCCCCCGGCTCACCCCAGTGGGCCCCCAACACGTACGTGGCGGGCATCATACGGCTCTCGGACAACGTCGACCGATCGTGCCGCATCCGCTCGATCTCCTCGGCCGGCCCCAGAACGAGGGTCCGTGCCGGATCCAATCGGCGCGGATCGATCGGGCTGAGGGCCTGCTCCAGAAGGCGCCGCTGCAGGGTGAGCCCCAGCCACACAGAGCCGAGCACGACCAACACGACAATCCAGCGCCCAACCAATCCGGGCCCCCAGACCTCCGCCCAGCGGGGCAACGCGAGGCCAAGCAGGAGTGCGATGAATAGTCGCCACGGGATCGCCTGTCGCTCCGTGGCGCTGTAGCAACGCGTGGCCACCAGACAGAAAACGAGAGCGGTCAGACGGCGAGTTAGCGCGCCCGACGTCATGGGAATGAGGCCGGTGAGGAATGACCGCCCGCCCTCGCCCAACAACGGTTCCGCCCGCTCGAACGGCAAAATGGAAAATGCGGTGAACACCACCGCCATGGTCAGAACATCCGCCGCCACGACGATCGCCCCATAGCTGACTTCGCGCCAAAAACGGCGGCGCTGCAGGTCGAGCGCGCGATGGCGCAGCTCCAACCGGGTCAGGTGAGTAGAGTTCGGGGTCACGGTGCCAAGTGGTTCGGTGATCACGGGTGAGCGAGGCGCTGAACGTATTCGGGCAATCCTGCCCCAAATATGCGGTCATACCAAGCATGGGCGCCTCTAATGAAGCACCCATTCGGAATACTCGGCCTGCAAGTCCCCGCCGTCGGGGGCCTGAACAAACGGCTCGGCACCGATTCTCTTGACAGAAAAGTACTGGGATGACTACCTTTCGTCCAGTATACAGTTTTGAGACACTTGGGCGGCATGCAACTCTCCGTGGCGACGATGCCGCGGCAATCGTCAATGAGCGTCGGTTGCCACCCCGCCCGCTCTCGTGACCTCTGCGCTCGTCAGGACTCCCCTTCGTGACTACGTTCGCCACCGTGAAGACCGACGACACGACTCCCAACGCTGGGGACGAACGCCGTTTCCGCCCAGGCGGCAGCGCGGCGCAGGTCGAGAAGTTGCGGCAGTTCCTCACCGAGGCCATTCAGCGCGGTGCCAGCGACGTCCACATTCGCGCCGGCGACGTGGTCTACGCCCGCATTCACGGACAGTTGGTGCCGCTCGACACCCCGGTGCTCGGAGCGCTCGACACGCGCGAACTGGCCATGCACATGCTCGCGACGGCACCCAATGCGCCGACGCTCGATGAAGTGCACGACTACACGGGTCCGTGGAGCGCCCCGGGCATCGCCCGGTTCCGCATCAGCATCCTGAAGCAGCGCTCCAGTTACATGGTCGTCATGCGCGTCATTCCCGACGTGCTCCCGACCTTTGAATCGCTCGGTCTTCCGGCTTCGCTCGGCCGCACGGTCCTGAGCGAGTTCGGCCTGGTGCTCATCAGCGGCGTTCCCGGCTCGGGACGCACCAGCACGATGGCCGCGCTCGTGAACCATCTCAACACGCACGCCCCCGCCCGACGCCACATCGTCTCGGTGGAGCCGTCCATCGAGTTCCTGCACAAGAGCCAGAAGTGCTCGGTCACGCAGCGCGAAGTGGGGATCGACACCGACTCCTACTACGCGGGCATGCGGGCCGCGCTCGACCAGGACGCGGACGTGGTGGTGGTCGGCGAACTCGCCGGTCCCGAAATGATCGAGATGGCGTTCCGCGCCGTCGAACAGGGGCGTCTCGTCATCGCCAAGACGCAGGCCACCGACGTCACGGGTGCCATCAAGGCGTTGCTCGCCCATTTTTCGTCGGATGCACAGGATCAGGTGCGCCTCCACCTCGCCGAGACGCTGCGCACCGTGATCGCGCAAAGGCTGTTGCCGCGCGCCGATGGCAATGGACGCGTGCTCGCGGCCGAACTGATGCTGATGAACCCCGGTGTCCGCGACGTGCTCAGCGATCCGGGGCGCCTGCATGAACTGCGCGCAGTGCTCGCTGATGGGCGCGCGCAGTATGGCACGCAGACCTTCGACCAGCACCTGGCCGACCTGGTAATCGCCGGACGCGTGGCGTTCGACGTGGCCGTCATCCTGGCCACCAACTCGCTGGACTTCGAGTTGCAGCTGCGCGGGTTGCGGCGGTAGCACTCCGGCGCTCAACAGCGCCAATCAGTGCGGGATCGTCAGCGGCCCAGAAGGCGCGCCCACCACGGGCGCGCCTTTCGCACACCACCACCCAGCGGATCCACCGGGACCGGCGGTTCACCGCGAACCAGCCGCGCGGGATTCTTGCAAAACAACGCCTCGGCCTGCGCCGCGCCACCCTGCGCGGCCAGCGCCGCGCGCGCCGCCGATACCGAGGGCTCGCCGCGCCCATGGTAGTCGCTCGACCCGTATTCCACCCAGCCGCGCGCGAGTAACGCCGCCGCACGCCGCGCCGCACCGGCCCCGTGCAACCCAATGAGCGACCCGGCATTCACCTGGAAATACGCGCCGGCGTACCGCAACGGCAGCAACGGCTCCAGCGTGTCGCCCACGTTGCGATACCGCTCAGGATGCGCCACCACGGGCTGCCACCCCTTCTCGCGCAGCGCGCGGATGGCGTAGTCGGCGTGCGCCAACGGCAACTGGAGCCCGGGATATTCCACCAGCACGAACTTTCCGCCCCCCAGGCGCAGGCGCTCGTCGCTGACATCGGCGTCGGGGACGTCGAGCAGCAGCTCGACCCCGCGCAGCAACTGCACACCAGCGGCCGCGACCTCCGCGTCGGCGGTGAGTTGCGCAAAGCCGGCGTCCAACTGCGCGAGCCGGACGGCCAGCGCCTCGGGATCGAGCGTCAACGACCCGTCGAAATGCGGCGTCACGATGGCGGTGGCCACACCGTCGCGAGCCATCGCCGCGACTGCCGCACGGGAGGCCGCGATGTCGGCGGCCCCGTCATCGACTCCCGGAATCAGGTGGCTGTGGAAATCGGTGGCCGCACCAACAGTCATTCGTGTACCGCAGCGCGCAGCGCCGGTTCGAGAATCGCATGCCGGAACGCATACCCGGCATCAAGCAGTCGGCGCGGCACCACCCGCTGGCTCGCCAGCAACGTGGCCTGCGCCATTTCCCCGAACACCAAATTGAGCGCGAACGCCGGTACGGGGAAGAGCGCGGGCCGCCGCACGACGCGCGCCAGCACTTCCGTGAAATCGGCATTGGTCACCGGCGCAGGGGCCGCGGCGTTCACCGCGCCCGACAGCTCCCCGTGCTCCAGCGCAAAGCGCACGATGCCCACCGCGTCATCCATGGCAAGCCAACTCATCCACTGGCTGCCGCTCCCCACGCGACCACCGGCCCCCAACCGAAAAATCGGAAGCAGTTTTCCAAGCGCCCCGCCGTGGCGCGACAGGATGACGCCAAAACGGAGGTGTACGGTGCGAATGCCAGCCGTGCGCGCTGCATCTGCACTCGATTCCCACGCGCGGCAGACCTGCGCGAGATAGTCGTCGCCAACGCGCGCCGACTCGTCGCAGACAGCATCGCCGGCGTTGCCATAGATGCCCACCGCCGACGCGCTCACGAGCACCGCCGGACGCGGCGACAACCCGGCCGCCGTGCGCGCAATCAGCGCGGTGCCATCCACTCGGCTCTCGAGAATCGCTCGCCGGTGCGCCATCGTCCATCGTTGCCCCACGTTGGCGCCGGCCAGGTGCACGAACGCATCGACCCCCGCGCACGCTGCCGCATCGATCTCGCCGGCCGCCGGATTCCAGCGCACGTCGGCATCACGCCCGCGCCCAATGCGCAGCACCTCGTGCCCCGCGTTGCGCAACGCCGGCACCAGCGCTGTGCCCAGTAGCCCGCTCGCCCCTGTTACACCAACTCGCATCGCCCTGCGCTCCGCACCAAGAGGTCAGTCAGACGGCAGATCGAGCAGCCGCCACAGGTACCAACTGGCGATGGTCCGGTATGGTGCCCAGACCGCGCCGCGCTTGAGCACCTGCGGGGGCGTGGGGAGGCGCCGCATTCCGTAGGCCAGCTGGATCCCCTTTTGAATGCCCAGGTCCAGGTCGGGGAGCACGTCGGGGCGACCCAGGCGGAACATCAGGAACATCTGCGCCGTCCAGCGCCCCACCCCTTTGATGGCAATAAGTGTCTCCATCACCTCGTCGTCCGGCAAATTATGCAGGCGCTCCATTCCGAAGCTGCGTTGTGCGGCGCGCGTTGCGAGGTCCTTGAGGTAGGCCGTCTTCTGGCCGCTGAGCCCGACGGCACGCAATGCGGCGTCGCTGGTCTTCAGGATTTCGCGCGGCGTCGGGTCGCGGTCGCCGAAGAGTGCGAGCAGGCGGCCGTGGATGGTGCCGGCGGCACTGCCGCTGAGCTGCTGGTAGACGATGGAGCTCACGACGGCGCCAAAGTGCGTGCCGTCGGTGGTGATCTGCAGGCGGCAGGGGCCTACGCGATCAATGACGCCGGCGAGCACCGGGTCGGCGGCGCGCAGGTGGGCGACGGCTTTCTTTCGGGGGAGTGGCATGGTGCGCTGAAGTTAGCGCGGGCGGCGGCAACTCGGCGGCCCAGACGACCCGGAACTGCGCCTACGCCGACACCGCGCGCTGCGCGCGCATGGCCTTGAGCACCCGCTCCTCGAAAAGCAGCAGGTCAATGGGCTTGGCGATGTAGTCGGTAGCCCCCGCCGCGAGCGCACCCTGGACGGTCTCGCGCGAGGCGTCACCGGTGCAGACGATGATCGGCACACCGCTCATGCGTGGGAGCTTGCGCAGCAGGGCGATGAGGGCGAGTCCGCCGATGTCGGGGAGCCCCAGGTCGCAGATGATGAGGTCAGGGGGCGTGCGGCCGGCGCGTTCGTGCCCTTCCGCGCCGGTAACGGCGATCACATGCGCGAGGGCGCGCCGCTTGAGCGACGCCGACATCACCCGGGCCAAGACCGGATCGTCTTCGATGACGAGGATCATGGGGGCTCTGGCCGCGCTACGCCGGCGGCGCGTCCGCCGTGAAGACCTCGTCGGCCACGTGCTGCCGCACTTCGCGGTTCTTGGTGGTCGCGTTCGGGTCGTACGTACCCCTCTCGCTGTCGTGAAGCGTCGCCAGCGGATCGTCGATCCCCGTGATGTCGATCAGGTGCATCACCGACATCAGTTTCTCTTCCAGTTCCACCAGCACGTTGGCTGCGTAGCGGATCTGCTGGCTGGTGATGTCCTGGAACTGCAGCGCTTCGGTGATGGCGAACAGTTCGTTGCGCATGGCGTCGCGCAGTTCGGCCGACTTGGTGTCGCCGGCGCCCACGTCGCTCATCGAGTCGGCGTCCATCGTGTCCAGGTAGCCCTGGGCGCGATCGAGCGAATCGAGGATGCCCGACGCGGCCGTTTCGGTCGCCGAGTTCACTTCTTCCAGCTTGGAATGGGTGTGCTGCAGGCGTTCGACGGCGGCCGTCTGGAGCTGGCTCTTGTCCTTGCGCAGGTTCGAGAGGATCGAGGCGATCTCCCGGTTGGCTGCTTCGAGGATGAGTGGCAGCGAGGAGAGCGCGGAGCTGCTGTTCCGCGGCGACGCCTTGGCCATGGGGCCCAGGGTGCCCAATTCACTGTCGAGGAGGCGAAGGGTCGCCTCGGAGTCGTACAGCGCGTCCTGCACTCGGTTGGCCATGGTCAGCTCGCGACGGTAGTGCCGACCAGCGCGTCGATCTTTTCCTTCAGGATCTGCGGCGTGAACGGCTTGACGATGTAGTTGTTGACGCCCGATTCCATGGCCGTGATGATGTCCTCGCGCACGGAGCGCGCGGTCACCATCAGGATGGGAATGGTCTTGCCGTCTTCGCGTGCCCGGAGGGCGCGGGCCAGGTCGACCCCACCCATGTTGGGCATGTTCCAGTCGGTAATGACGAACCCGATTTCCGGGCTGAACTTGGCCAGCGCTTCGGCACCGTCCGCGGCTTCAACGATGTCCTTGATGCCGACACGGTTGAGCGAGTTGATCACGATGCGTCGCATCGTGGCGGAGTCATCTACGACGAGGAACTTCATGGGTGGACGGCGCCTCGACTGCGATGTTCAGGATCAGATATCGCCACGCTGCAGAATGCGGCGGGCCACGGTGTCAACGACCTGGGTGGTGTCATAGGCGCCGGCGAGGATGCGCTGGCGGACTTCGGAGGTGCGATCGGCCGACGGGGCCTGGGCACCAGCGAGCGTGCGGCCGGCGTCGGAGATCTCGACGCTGTCGCGCCGCTTGGTCGGTTCCGACGTGGCCGGTTTGGGCGGCTGCGCCGCCGCGGCGCTTCCGACGTCACGGACCAGCTTGGTCGTGGCGGCAAGAACGTCGGGCAAGTTCGTTCCATTTATCTTCATGATGTGCATCCTCCTTGAGGTTCTACTATCGGCTTGGCAGGCGTGAAACTTGAATTGCGCCAAGCTCTTAGCATCATCGGACTACGTCGAGTTTGTTCAGTGCCATGGCGCCGTGTCCGGTGGTGGCGGCGAGTGAGGATTGGTGTGCGCGTCCCTGCTGAGCCAGTCCGCGGCGGCGCATGCGCTGCGCCGTGCTGACGTGGGCTTCCACCACCTGGGCCGCCTTGGCAATGAGGTCGTTCAGCGGCACCTGGCTGTGTTCCGTTGGCGCCGGCTCCGCGTGGGCAGACTCCGCCATTGACGCGATGACGGCGGCCACGCGCGTCATCCCTCCGGCGGTCACCCCGCGCTCCATCGCCCTGTTCACTTGACCAGCCTCAGCTGCGGATGGCCCAGATAGGCTGCGGCCACCGTGTCCACCTGGGCCAGATGCACCTGTTCTGCTTCCACGCGGTCGCGGGCCAGTTGGAGCCGCTCGGCCAGTTCCTGGGCGAAGGGCACAGGGGTGGCATCGCGCTCCACGGGGGTGACGTCGCCGTCCGCGTCGCGCCAGGCCGGGAGGCCGGCGGCGGGTGTGCGGCGGTCGAAGATCAGCTGGGCGCGGACCATCTGGCTCATCAGCGATTCCCGGGGGGTCGTCGGATCGTCGGAGGCGCGTCGCCACGAC
>CANNKR010000072.1 GCA_947504615.1 Gemmatimonadota bacterium
GAGCGGCAACGCCTCTTCCTGATCCTCGCCGGTCAGCCGCCGACCGAGTTCGAGGGCCGCATGAATGGCGATCGCCCGCGCGGTTCCCAGCCCGGGCACGGCGGCCAGCGTGGCGAGCGGCCGGTCGCCCACCCGGCGCAGCGAGCCATCCGCGCGGGCGAGCACCTCGTGCGCGAGGGCCAGCGCCGATCGCCCCCGCGTACCGGGTCCGATGACGAGGGCCAGCAGTTCAGGGGCCGAGAGCGCGCGGGCGCCCAGCGCACGCAACCGCTCGCGAGGACGGTCGATGGGCGAAAGCCCCAGCGGGGCGATGGAGAGTGACGTCATGGGGCCAGCGTAACCGCTCAATGGCGCACCCGTGTCACCAAACGACTGCGGCCCGGCGAGCAATATTGCGCACCGGGCCGCCGAGTCACACCGCCGACCGCCTATGGGTCGATGGGCTTTGGCGGGCTTCGAGGAGTGATCGAACCCGAGGACGAAGGGCTCGCCGGGGGAGGACTCGCCACTGGGGTCGCGGCCGGCGTCGCTGCTCCACCCGACGAGGTGGCCGCCCCCGACTTCGAGACCGACCCCTCCGGGGTGGGCCTGTTGCCGCCCCCCTGTGCCGGCGAGAACCGTCCAGCCCCCCACCCGTAATCACCCGGCGACACGGACGGCGTTGGCGGCACCCAGGCGCCCGTCGCCGGGTTCACTCCACCACGCGTGTTGCCATCGTACGTGATGGGCGTCACGCCGCCGACGGTGATGGTCGATCTCCCCAACACGTCGATCCCGTTGGTGCCGCCCTGGTCCAGCCCGGTCCGATCACTCGGCGCGGGGCGCCTGCGCCCTGGCACCTTGTACCCGTCGGGGTCACCGGGAATGAAGGGGGGCTCGGTGGGCTTCGCGATCGTCCCGCCGGCATCCACGATCACTTGTGACGACGCCGGGGTTTGCGCCCGCTGATTACTGCTCCGGAAGTCGGGGCAACTAAAGACGCCGACGTCAAAGAAAAAATCCGCCGGCACGGAATACATGCCATTCATGCAACTGAACGAAATCGTCCGTCCGACATAGGAGTTCACGTCGTGGATGTCCGGCGTATTGATCTCCAGCACATCGACCACCACGTCGTCCACGTTCACGCCGGGCGGCAGGATGGCATCGACGATGTCCGTGAGCAGCGCTTCAGGCGCCGAAATCGTGTTGGAAATCGCCCGGAAGCCGACGACCTGCTGCAGCCAGAAATCAGCGGATTGCGGCGAGGTGACGCGACGGAGTGGCGTGCGCGACGCGACCAGGAGGATAGTGCGCCCCGGGCGGAGTCCGGCCGGGCCGCTCCAGGCGGTCGCATAGTAGTACGAGCGGACGCGTCCATTGAGGTCGATGACATACATCGGCGACGCATATGGCCGTGACCGCGACCACCCCTGGTATCCACGCTCGGAGCCAAACGGGCGGGACAGCAGGTACTCACCGGGCTCGACGATCTGCTGCGCCTGGAACCCGGAGCGCGGGAAGATCTGTTGCACGCCCTGCCCGGGCAGCACTTCGAACACAGCGACGTACGCGGGCTGGTTGATGCGGAACAACGGCTCATCGAAGCCGCGCCGCAGCGAAGCCTCAAGGGGCTGGGTCGCCTGCGCCGCCGCACTGGCCGCGCACGACACCACGAGCACAGCGATCTTCACGATTCGCATGGCTCACTCCATCAGTTGAAATGGCAGAACACGCCTCTGCATGAAGTGTCGGCAGTCCCGGAGCATAAAGCAATAGCGGGCCGGCCACCTCGGGCCCGGCGACGATCACGCGGAGTCCGGTGGGGGCCTGTTCAGCCCACCGGACCGACCGGGAGCTACAGCGTCGCTCCGTGGCACTTCTTGAACTTCTTCCCCGAGCCGCACGGGCAGACGTCGTTGCGCCCGACCGTGGACCAGTCCTGGAGGCCGCTCGCGCCGGACGATCCCACCACGGCGCCGCTGAGCGACCGTGCGCGGCCAGCGCCGAGAATCAGCGGATCGGCCTTCACCGACTCCCCTTCGCCGGGCGGCTCCCCGGGGCCGATGTCCATCACCGCGTCTTCCGGCATATCCTCGGCAACGCCCAGCGCATTGAACCGACGCTTCGGCTCGGGTTCCGCCGGCGGCGCCGGCTGTTCGTACACCAGTTGCACACGCAGGAAGCGCTCGGTGAACGTGTGATGGATGTCGCCCATGAGGTCGACGAACATCGTGTACGCTTCCTGCTTGTACTCGAGCAGCGGGTCCTTCTGCCCCCAGGCGCGGTAGCCGATGGAATTGCGCAGCTGGTCGAGATCGTAGAGGTGGTCCTTCCACTTCTCGTCCAGCACGTTGAGCATCACCAGCGCCAGCACCTGGAAGGCGTGATCGCCCAGTTGATCCATCTTGGCGTGGAACGCCGTCGTCCCCGCCGCACCGCCCTGCGCCTTGGCATCGGGCACCGCCTGCGGACGCGTCCCGTCGGGCTCGAAGCACGGCACGGTCAGCAGGTAATGCATCAGGAGGTCCTGGCGCATCAGCTCGAGGTCCCAGTCGAGCGAGCTGTCGAACGCCAGCAGCATCATCTCGATGCGCTTGCCGACCGCCAGCTCCACCATCTTGATCGCTTCGCCCTTCAGTTCCTCGCCGCCTTCCAGCGCGAAGGCGCGGAGGTTGTAGATCACTTCGCGCTGCTGGTTCATGACGTCGTCATAGTCCAGCAGACGCTTGCGGCTCTGGAAGTTCTGCAGTTCCACGCGCTTCTGGGCCTGCTCGATGGAGCGCGTGATGAGCGGGTGCGTGAGCATCTCGCCTTCCTGCGCGCCCAGCCGGTCCATGAGGCGGGCGATGCGGTCCGACCCGAACAGGCGCATCAGGTCGTCCTCGAGCGACAGGAAGAACTGCGACGCCCCCGGGTCACCCTGACGCCCGGCCCGGCCACGCAACTGGCGGTCGATACGACGCGACTCGTGGCGCTCGGAGCCGACGATGTGGAGGCCGCCGCATTCCATCACGTCGATCTCCTTGCCGTCGGGATCCTTCACCCGCGACGGCTTCGACGGAAGCACGCCTTCGCCCAGCTTGATGTCGGTGCCGCGGCCGGCCATGTTGGTCGCGATCGTCACGCCGCCGAACTGCCCGGCGAGCGCGATGATCTCGGCCTCGCGCTGGTGATACTTGGCGTTCAGCACCTGCTGCTTGAGCCCGGCGCGCGTGAAGAGGCGGGACAGCGTCTCCGACGCTTCCACCGACGTGGTGCCCACCAGCACGGGGAAGCCGAGCCCGTTGAGGCGCTGCGTCTCCTCGACGATCGCGTTGTACTTCTCGCGCCGCGTCTTGAAGACGAGGTCGTGGCGGTCGTCGCGGATGATCGGCCGGTTCGTGGGAATGACGGCGACTTCGAGTCCGTAGATCTGGAAGAACTCCGTCTCCTCGGTCTCGGCGGTGCCGGTCATGCCCGCCAGCTTCTCGTACATGCGGAAGTAGTTCTGGATGGTGATGGTGGCGAGCGTCTGCGTCTCGCCCTTCACCTGCACCCCTTCCTTGGCCTCCACCGCCTGGTGCAGCCCCTCGCTCCACCGGCGCCCGTGCATGGTGCGGCCCGTGAACTCATCGACGATGAGCACCTGGCCGTCCACGACGACGTAGTTGACGTCCTTCTCGTACAGCGAATGCGCGCGCAGCAGCTGGTGAATGATGTTCAGCTTTTCGCTCTTGAGCGCGTACTCCCCCTCGATGACGCGGCGCGCCTCGAGCTTCTCGGCTGCCGACATCTCGGGGTGCCGCTCGATGCGGTGCACCTCGGTGGAGATATCGGGGAGCACGAACTGCTCGTGATCCGCCGGACTCAGGAAGTCGATCCCCATGTCGGTGAGGTGCACCGTGTGGCCGCGCTCGTCGAGCACGTACAGCAGGTCGTCCTCGAGGTCGCGGAACTGCTGCTTGGACGGCGGCACCTTGCGGTCGGCAATGACCTCGAGCTCCTGCTTCTGCACGAGCATCTTGACGCCCTGCTCCTGCAGCGCCTTCAGCAGCCGCTTGTTCTTCGGGTGCCCCAGTTGCGCCTTGTAGAGGCAGAGCGCGGCGAGCGACTCATCGCCCGCCTCGAGCGCCTTCTCGCCGCGCCCGACGAGCTCATTGGCCTTCTCCGTCTGCCCGCGCACGAGGCGCGTGACGGCCGCGTTGAACTCGGCATACGCCCCGTCGCTCTCGTTCCCCACCGGGCCCGAGATGATCAGCGGCGTCCGCGCCTCGTCGATGAGCACCGAGTCCACTTCGTCGACAATCGCGTAGACATGCGGACGCTGGACGCGCTGGTCGAGCGCGACCACCATGTTGTCACGCAGGTAGTCGAAGCCGAACTCGTTGTTCGTGCCGTACGTGATGTCGGCGTGGTACGCCGCGTGGCGCTCCACCGATCCCGGCTCGGTGTCGTCCAGGCAGGAGACGTTGAGCCCGAGGTAGCTGAACAGGTGCCCCATCCACTGCGAGTCGCGGCGGGCAAGGTACGAGTTCACGGTCACCAGATGCGCGCCGCGCCCCGGCAGCGCGTTCAGGTACAGCGGGAGCGTGGCAACGAGCGTCTTGCCCTCGCCCGTCGCCATTTCGGCGATCTTGCCCAGATGCAGCTGGATGCCGCCGGTGAGCTGCACCTCGTAGTGCACCATGTTCCAGGGCATCTCGCGCCCGGTGACCATCGCCGTGGTGCCGACCAGGCGGCGCGCGGCCTCGCGGACGGTGGCGAATGCCTCGGGCAGGATCTCGTCGAGCGTGTCGCCGATGAGGACCCGGTACGCGTCCTCCAGCCCGCCCTTGCCGTCGGCGCCGGACAACTGCTGATCGATCGCCTCGCGGTCGGCGGCGTCGGCGGCGGTGCGCTTCTGCTCCTTGAGCGCCGCAATCTGCGCGCTCAGCGGCGCGGTACGCTCGGCGATCAGCGCGCGGAATTTCACCGTCTGGGCGCGCAGATCATCTTCGCTCGCCGCGGACAGGCGCGCGTCGTGCGTCGCGATTTCCGCGAGGATCGGACGAATGCGCTTCAGTTCACGGTCATGCCGCGTGCCGAAGATGCCACCCAGCAGCTTATTGAACATGCAGTCCTCGTTATCGGTACAGGCCGTGCGCCGCGATATAGCCCGCGACGGCATCCGGCACGAATCCACTGATCGAACGTCCCGCACGCACCCGCGCACGAATCTCGGTGGCCGAGACGTCGACACGCCGCGTAGTCAGCGTCCGCACGCCGTCGGGCAACGCCACGTCCTCGCCGCCCCGCGTGAGCACGACCACCTCGGCGAGTTTCCGAACCGTCTCGGGCTCCCGCCACTTCGGCAGTTGCGCCGCCGCATCACTTCCTAGAAGCAGGAACAGTGCCGCGCCGGGGTGCCGCTCCCGGAACGTGCGCAACGTGTCAACCGTGAAAGATAACCCGCCGCGCTCCATTTCCAGCGCGTCCACGGAAAATCGGGGGTCGCCGCTGGCCGCCAGGCGCGCCATCTCCAGGCGATGCGCCGCGGCGGCCGATCCGACGCCCTCCTTCAGCGGCTGCATCGCGGCAGGCACCCAGACCAGCCGGTCGAGCGCCAGCGCGTCGGCGGCGTCAACCGCCGCGAGGAAGTGCCCGACGTGCGGCGGATCGAAGGTCCCGCCGAAAAGGCCGAGCTTCACCGGCTACGGAGCCGGTTTGGCCGGCTCCGCTGCCGGCGCTGCGACACCCTGGCACGCCACCCCCACCTGCTTGTCCGTGGGGTAGAGCGACCGCAGCGTCGCACACACTTCCTTGGCGTCTTCCTTGTAGTTCATCAGCGGCGACCGATACGCCTGCACCATCCGGATCATCGCCAGTCGCGCCTTGTCGGTGTTTGGAAAGTTCTTGACGATGTCGCGAAAATAGATGATGGCCGAATCGTACGCCTTGCGACGGAAGTAGCCGTCACCCGTCTCGAAATCCTTGGTGGCAAACCACTCTTCCAGGCGCAGCAGTTCGGCCTCCGTATCCTTCTTGCGCGGCGAGTCCGGGTACAGCGTGAGCATCAGGCGATACTGCACCTGAGCCAGCTGGCCGTACTGCGGATCGAGCGCCGGGCGGACCCACAGGCGCGAGTAGCTCTTGCCCGACTCGAAGAGCGCGTCGTCGGCCAGCGAGTCGTCCCCGAAACTCTCGGCGAGCTTGCTGTACTCCTGGGCGGCCAGCAGGTGCTCCGAGCGCCCGGTATGCGTGCGCGCCAGATACAGGTGCGCCAGCGGCAACAGGGTGTCGCGGCTGGACAGGTCGAGCGTCAGCTTCTCGAAGCCGGCGGCGGCGTCATCCCACTTCTTCTTCTTCAGCCGTTCGAGCGACGCCTCGAAGAGTTTCTCGTTGCTCGAGAACCTGGAGGGCTTGAACGCCGGGGCGCACGCCGCGAGCGCGGCGAGCAGGACGACAGAAAGGCGGGTGCGAAGGGTCACGTCGGAATGGTACCCGAGAAGGGGGCGATGGTTCGTGCGGTCAACGGCCGTGGAGCGCCATGCGCGGCGTCCCCAGGAGCGTGCGGAAGTATTCGATGGTGCGCTGCACGCCGGTGCGGACATCCACCTGCGGTTCCCACCCGAGCATGGCCCGGGCGCGCGTGATGTCCGGCTGGCGCACCTTGGGATCATCCTCGGGGAGCGGTCGGTACACGATGGGCGCCGCCGAACCGGTGAGTTCGACGACGATCTCGGCCAGCTGCTTGACCGTGTACTCCACCGGGTTGCCGATGTTGCACGGATTGGCGTCGCCCTTCATGAACAGCTGGTACAGCCCCTCCACTTCGTCGTCCACGAAGCAGAACGATCGCGTCTGCGATCCATCGCCGTAGATGGTGATCGGTTCGCCATTGAGCGCCTGCACGATGAAGTTGGACACCACGCGCCCGTCGCGCGGCCGCATGCGCGGGCCGTACGTGTTGAAGATGCGGACAATGCGCGTGTCCACCCCGTGCGTGCGGTGGTACGCCATGGTGATGGCCTCGGCGAAGCGCTTGGCCTCGTCGTAGACGCCGCGCGGGCCGATGGGGTTCACGTTGCCCCAGTACGATTCCACCTGCGGATGCACCATCGGGTCGCCATAGACCTCGCTGGTGGACGCGAGGAAGAACCGCGCTCCCTTGGCCTTGGCGAGCCCGAGCGAGTTGTGGGTGCCGAGCGATCCCACCTTGAGCGTCTGGATGGGGAGCTCGAGGTAATCGATGGGGCTGGCGGGCGACGCAAAGTGCAGCACCCCGTCCAGCGGTCCCGCGACATACGTGTACTCGGAGATGTTGTGGCGCAGGAACGAGAAGCGCGCGTTCCCCATCAGGTGCGCGATGTTGTCCGGGTGCCCGGTGACGAAGTTGTCGAGCCCCACCACCTCGTGCCCCTCGCGCAGGAATCGGTCGCAGAGGTTCGAGCCCAGGAAACCGGCGGCGCCGGTGATCAGGATCCTCATGCGCGCTCCCGTCCGATGGACCGGTACATGAAGCCGAGCTTGTTCATCTTGGCCTGGTCATACAGGTTGCGCCCGTCGATGACGACCGGCTGCCGGAGCGCCGCGTGCATGCGCGCGAAATCCGGGAAGCGGTACTCGTTCCAGTCGGTGACGACCACCAGGGCGTCCGCGCCCTCGAGCGCGGCGTAACTGGTGTCGGCAAAGCTGATCGTGGTGCCCAGGCGACGCTTCGCCTCGTGCATCGCGGCCGGGTCGTGGGCACACACGGTGCCCCCGCCCTGCAGCACCTGCTCGATGAGCACGAGCGCGGGCGACTCGCGCATGTCATCGGTGTTGGCCTTGAAGGCGAGTCCCCACACGGCAATCCGCTTGCCCTCGAACGACCCCAATGCGGCCGCGAGTTTGGTGCCCAGCACGAGCTTCTGGCGGGCGTTGGCTTCCTCCACCGCCTCGAGCACGGACAATGGCGACCGAACGCCGTGCGCCGTGCGCAGCAGCGCCTGCACGTCCTTGGGGAAGCACGACCCGCCGTAGCCGGGGCCCGGGAACAGGAACGAAGGGCCGATGCGCCCGTCGCTGCCGATTCCCTTGCGCACGAGATCCACGTTGGCCCCCACCTGCTCGCACAAGCCGGCGATCTCGTTCATGAACGAGATGCGCGTGGCCAGCATGGCGTTGGCGGCGTACTTGGTCATCTCGGCCGACGGGATATCCATGAAGATGATCGGCTTGCCGGTGCGCACGAACGGCGCATAGAGCTCGGCCATCACCGACCGCGCAAAGTCGCTGTCGACGCCCAGCACCACCCGGTCGGGCTTCAGGAAATCGTCGATCGCCGCCCCTTCCTTGAGGAACTCGGGATTGGAGCAGACGTGGAACGGAAACTTCGCGTGCGCCGCCACGGCATTGCGCACCTTGTCGGCGGTCCCCACGGGCACCGTGGACTTGGTGACCACCACCAGTTCGCGCGTCATGTGACGACCGATCACGTCGGCCACCGAGATGACGTACTTCAGGTCGGCCGAACCGTCCTCATCCGGCGGCGTGCCCACGGCAATGAAGACCACGTCCGCCGAGGCGATGGCTGCCGGAATGTCGGTCGTGAAACGCAGTCGCCCGGCCCCCTGGTTGCGCTCCACCAGTGTGTCGAGCCCGGGCTCGTAGATCGGCAGGACATTCTTCTGCAGCCCCTCGATCTTGCCCTGGTCGATGTCCGCGCACGTGACGCTGCTCCCCGTCTCGGCAAAGCAGGCGCCGGCGACGAGGCCGACATATCCGGACCCAACGACGGTGATGTTCATGTGACTACCTGGCGCGCGCGGGCGCCGGCGGCATGCGCGGCGCGTCGGGGGTGAGCGAGACGATGCGCGCCTTGCCCGGCGCGAGCTTCGCCGTCGCATGGCGCGAGTCCACCACCAGCGACGCGAGGTTCACCACCCGCTGGTAGTCCACGGCCTTGTGGTCCGTGACGATGACGACCACGTCGGCCGCCACCAGGACCTCGTCGGTCAGGGGGACGCCCACCATCTCGACCCCCTCTTCGCGGTAGCGCGGGACGTGCGGATCGTGATACTCCACGTGCGCCCCCTGCACCTCGAGCAGCCGGATGACGTCCAGCGCCGGACTCTCGCGCATGTCGTCGATGTCGTTCTTGTACGCCACGCCAAGCACGAGGACGCGCGATCCGTTCACGGCCTTCTTCACGTCATTGAGAGCGCGCGCCACTTTTTCCACCACGAACGCCGGCATCGCACTGTTGATCTCGCTGGCCAGGTCGATGAAGCGCGTCTTGTAGTTGAGCGTGCGCATCTTCCACGCCAGGTAGTGCGGGTCGAGCGGAATGCAGTGGCCGCCGATGCCAGGGCCCGGCGTGAACTTCATGAAGCCGAACGGCTTCGTGGCCGCCGCCTCGATCACTTCCCACACGTCCACGCCCAGCCGATCGCAGACGATGGCCATCTCGTTGACGAGGCCAATGTTCACCGAACGGAAGGTGTTCTCGAGCAGCTTCACCAGCTCGGCCGCCTCGGGCGACGAGACGGGCACCGTGGTGTCGATGCACGACGCGTAGAAGCGCGTGGCGATCTCGGTGCACGCCGGCGTGATGCCGCCGACCACCTTGGGCGTGTTCTTGGTGTTGTAGACGGGATTGCCCGGGTCCACGCGCTCGGGGGAGAACGCCAGGAAGGCATCCTCGCCGATGGTGAGCCCGCGCGCCTCGAGGCGCGGCATCATCAGGTCGCGCGTCGTGCCCGGGTACGTCGTGCTCTCCAGGACGATCAGCATGCCAGGATGCACGTGCCGGGCGATCGCGTCGGACGCGGCCAGGACATACGTCATGTCCGGGTCGCGCGTCTTGGCCAGCGGCGTCGGCACCGCAATCGACACCGTATCGGCGTCGCCCAGCCGCGCCTCTTCGGTGGTGGCGACGAACAGCCCCGCCTTCACGTGCTTCGCCACCTGCGCGGCCGGCACGTCCTGGATGTGCGACTCGCCGCGCATCAGGAGGTCGATCACGCGTTGCTGCACATCGTAGCCGATCACGTGGAACCCGGCCTCGCACAGTTCCATCGCGAGCGGAAGCCCCACGTAGCCAAGCCCCACCACGGCGCAGACCGCCTGGCGGGACTCGATGCGCTGCTGCAGCCGGTCGCGAATGCTCGTCATCATCGATGCGGGGGCTGGAGGATTACTTGCCGAAGAAGCCGCGCACGGCGGCCACTACTTCGTCGAGCTGGGCCGGCGTGAGTTCCGGATAGATCGGCAGCGACACCACTTCGGCGGACGCCCGTTCCGACTCGGGACACTGACCCTGCGTGTACTCGAGATAGCCGAAGCAGGGCTGCAGGTGCAACGCCAGCGGGTAGTACACCGAATGCCCGATGCCCTTGGCGGCCAGGTGCGCCCGGAACTCCTCGCGGCGCGGCACGCGAATGGTGTACTGATTGAAGATCGACTCGCTCACCGGCTCCACAAACGGCGTCACGACGTCGGCGATGTCGGCGAAGGCCGCATCGTAGAAGGCGGCGTTCGCCCGACGCTTCGCACTCCACGCGGTGAGGTGCGGCAGCTTGGCCAGCAGCACCGCCGCCTGCAGCGCGTCGAGACGCGAGTTGTAGCCGACGATCTCGTGGAAGTACGTCTTGGTGCTGCCGTGCGTGCGCAGGCGCATGAGCTCGTTGAAGAGCCCCTCGTCCTGGGTCACCACCGCCCCGCCGTCGCCATAGCCGCCCAGGTTCTTGGACGGGAAGAACGAGAAGGTGCCGATGGTCGCCGTCTCGCCCGCCATGCGCCAGGTGCCGTCGATCTTGCGCCGCGCCCCGATGCTCTGTGCGGCGTCCTCGATGATCGGAACCCCGGGAGCCAGCCGCGCCACGTCTTCCACCGCGGCCATCTGGCCGAAGAGGTCCACCGGCACGATGGCCTTGGTCTTCGACGTCACCGCGGCGGCCGCTGCCGCCGGATTGATGTTGAAGGTGCGGGGATCGATGTCCACGAACACGGGCTTGGCGCCCACATTGTGGATCGCTCCGCCGGTCGCGAAGAAGGTGAACGGGGACGTGATCACCTCGGTGCCGGCCACGGCACCCACCGCGCGATAGGCGATGAGCAGCGCGTCGGTGCCGCTGGCGCACCCCACGGCGTACTTGGCGTTCGACAGCCGGGCGATCTCGGTTTCGAGGTCGGCGACGGGCTTGCCGAGGATGAAGGCCTGGTCGTCAACGACCTTCAGGAGGGCCGAAACGACTTCCTCGCGGATGGTCGCGTGCTGGGCCCGCAGATCGAGCAGAGGAACGGACATGGCGGTATGTATGGGCTGAGGGGAATCTGGTTCCCCTTAATAGTTGGACTAACCCGATAAAGTTACCGCCGGAGGGCGGAGAACGGGAGTCGTTGCGGGCGTCAGGGGCCGAGGAGTCAACTCGTCGCCCGGGGGGCCGATACTCGATGGAGATGACCACCCGGGCGGCTGCACTTCGGCGGCGACCTGAGGCTCGGTTCACCCATTCCAGCAACCGCCCATGTTCCTCGCCATCTGCGTTGCCGCCAGCCTCCAGCAGGTCGCCGTGGCGTCCCCGGCGCCAGTCGCACCGGTCCCCGTAGCCGCCATCGCCGCCGACCGCCCCGGCTTCACCACCGGCCCGATCGTCCTGGCGCGTGGCAAGCGCCAGATAGAGACGGGGGCCTCGCACATACGCGCTGGGGATTCGCGACAGACCAACGTCGGCGAAATCCTGTTCCGCGCCGGGCTCACCTCGCGCGCCGAACTGCGGATCGCCCTCAACTCCTATGACATCCTGACGGCGCCCGGCGCCCGCGCGACGGGCATCGAGGATGCCAGCATCGGGACAAAAATCCGCGTGGTGTCGCCGGGTGAGTCGGCCTGGCGTCCGCTCGCCTCACTGATTCTCTCCACCAGCGTCGCCACGGGAAGCGCGAGCTTTGGGAACAGCGGTCCCGAGCCCGTCGCGGTCGGCACCGCCGCCTGGAGCCTGCCCGCAAGCACCACACTTGGCGTCAATCTTGGCGTCGCCAACCGCGTCGACGGCGCCGGCGACCGCGCCTTTGAAAGCCTGGGCGGCGCGTCGATCGCCTTCCCCCTGGTCGGTGCCGTCGGCAGCTATCTCGAATACTCATTTGCCAACTCGGGGGGTGCCACCAGCGGGTACCTGAACACCGGCCTGGCGTTCACCCCCACCCCCAACAGTCAGCTGGACCTCTGGGTCGCCCGACCGACATCGAGTTCGTCCACCGGCTTCTCCATCGGACTCGGCCTCGCCAGGCGCTGGTAGCCTGGGCGGAACGCCTGCGCGGGTTGCCCCAGACGAAGCGGCCGGAGCGAACGAACGTTCGCTCCGGCCGCTTCGCGTGGCGGGGACCACCTACAGTCTGGCCCGCAACGGCAGGGGTACTTCGCTTCCCGTCTTGGCCGACTCGTAGATACCCAGGATGAGTTCGAGGGACTTCCGGCCTGAGCGCCCGTCGGTATCGGGCGCCGCCTCACCGCGGAGCACGGCCAGCACGTTGTGGTAGTAGACCTCGTGCCCATGCCCATACACGTTCGGCGGGTTGGTGCTCGCGGCCTCGATGAGCTTGTCGTCATCGTCATACGACGCGAACTGCCAGTGCTCCACCTTGTTCACGGCCGTGCCGCCGATCCGCACGGTGCCCGTTTCGCCGATGAGCGTAATGGACCCCTCGAGATTGCGCGGGTAGGTGAGCATCGTGACCTCGATCACGCCGAGCGCACCATTGCGGAACTTGAGGATCGCCGCGCCACTGTCCTCGGCCTCGATGCGGCGGGCCATCGTGGCCGTGCGGGCCATCACGCTCTCCACGGGCCCCACCAGCCACTGGATGAGGTCCACATAGTGTGACGCCTGATTCATGAACGCGCCGCCGTCGAACTCCCACGTCCCGCGCCACGGCGCCTGATCGTAGTACTCCTGCGGGCGCGCCCAGCGGACCGTCGCGTTGGCCATGAAGATGCGGCCGAAGCGGCCACGGTCGATGGCGCGGCGCAGCAGCTGGATCGCGGGGTTCAGCCGGTTCTGCTTGACCACGAAGAGGTGCACGCCCGCCCCGTCACAGGCCTGCACCAGCGCGTCGGCCGCCGAGAGCGTGATCGCCATCGGCTTTTCGGCCACGACGTGCTTGCCCGCCTGGGCCGCCTTGATGCCGTGCGCCGGGTGCAGTCCCGACGGTGTGGCAATCACCACCACGTCGCACTCCGACTGCGCCAGCATCTCGTCGTACGATGTGAACCAGGGCACGCCCCACAGTTCGCCGGCTTCGCGCGC
>CANNKR010000073.1 GCA_947504615.1 Gemmatimonadota bacterium
CCAGATAACCCTGGAACAGTTGGGCGGCCCGACGGAGCCCCGCGCTGCGCGCATCCCCGCCCTGCTTCAGCGCCTGGTCGCGGGTGAGGACGGCGAGATTGAACGAGGAGTTGGACAGCACCTGATTGGCTGCGCCGATTTGCGGCGCATGCGCATTCACCTGCAGTGCGTGGTTTGCGTACGTGATGGCCGAGTCGTAGGACTTGGCATTGTAGAAGTTGATCGACGCGTTCAGCACCGAGGCAAAGACGGCATTCCGATAGCGCGCCGTGCTGTCGGCGCAGGCGGGACGGTCGCGCTCGACGATGCCCATCGCCTCGTTGAGCGCGGTTGGCAGAAAGAACTCGCCGTCGGGGTTGTCCCCGAACCCCACATCCCCGCGCTTGGCGCGCAGGGCGATCTGCGGACTCATGTCCTGAAACCAGCGCACGTAGAGCTGGCCGAGCAGGTAGTTGCGCCCCACCTCGTTCCGGATCCGGTCCGGGTTGTCCGTCAGCACCTTCACCGCCTGCTTGACCAGCTTCAGGCGATCGCCCTGGATGGCGGACTGGTCGTGCTTGGCGATGTAGAGAATGGCGCTGGTCAACTGAAACGGCTTGCGTAGCTCGATCTCGCAGGTCCCCTGTGCGGCGAGCGGCGCGGCCATGGAAGCCGCGGCGAGGGCCGCGAGGGCAATGCGCTGGGGTGTCATCGTCACAATCCTCGGGTGCGGGGGCCACCGCTTTCGGCGACCGATGCGGTGAATCTAGCGCGTTTCTACACCGCTCATAGAGCGCTGATTTCCGACGCGTGGCGGGCCTGCTCGGCCACCGCGAGCGCCGTTGTCCCAAGCAGCCGGGCGACGCGCTGGACGTCGTCCCACTCCGGCTTCACCCGGGTCGTACCGTCTGGGAGCGTCACTTCCTTCAGGTGGATCACGTGCCCACCCACGTCGACGGTTCGCGCTCGCCGGGGCAGCGCGCGCCGGGTCACCATCGTCCGTCGCACACCGATGGAGGTGCTCTCGGTGAGCAACAGCGACTCCAGCCGGTCTGCGTCCGCCAGCGTGCAGAGCGCCTCGATACGCACGCCCGGCCGCCCCTTCTTCATCACCGTGGACAGCAACGTCACGTCGAGCGCACCAGCCTCCCGCAGCGCATCAGCAGCCCCGGCGATGAACTCACCGCTCAGGTCATCCACGTCGCAGGCGAGTTGAACCAGTGTCTCCAGAGACGCAGAGCCATCGACCATCGCCACGATGATCCGGAGCGCATTGGCGCGTCCCGCGGGATCCTTGGTGCCGGCGCCATACCCGCTCCGCAGCGGCGTGTACGCAACGGGCGGTGCCCCGCGCGACAGCACACGCACGAGCACGGCCCCAGTCGGCGTGGTCAGTTCGCCCGCGCCCTCCGGGCCCGACCGAACGGGAATCCCCTCGAGCAGTCGCAGCGTCGCCGGCGTCGGCACGGCCATGCGCCCGTGTGCGGCATCCACGAATCCGTCACCGACCGTCACCGGGCCGCAATACACGCCTTCTATCCCGAGGAGCTTCAGCCCCCAGATGGAGCCGACCACATCGAGAATCGCATCGACGGCGCCCACTTCGTGCAGGTGCACACGCTCCACCGTGGTCCCGTGGATGGCGGCCTCCACCGTGGTCAGCTGGGTAAAGGCATCCACCGCCATCGCCTTCACGTCGGCGGGCGCCGGAGATCCATTCACGATGGCCACGATCTGCTTCAGGTGCCGCCCATGCGGCTGCAGTGGAATGTCAAAGTCCACCTTCTTGCACGCAATCTCGCCACGGGTCACGTCCCTCACGTGCACCGTGACCCCTTCGAGCCCGAGTACCCCGGGCAGCGCCGTCAACCAGGCCGGATCGAGGCCGAGGTCGAGCAGCGCGCCCAAGGTCATGTCGCCGCTGATGCCGTGGGACGGATCGAGAACCGCAATCTTCATCTAGGAGAACCGGAATTCGGACGACGGACCTGGTATTCAAATCGAATGGCGGAATGGGAAGCGAAATCCGCCCCGGAAAGATACCGCGGAGCGGGCGCGGCGCATCCGCCTCCGCCGTCCAGTATCCGGTTCGCATTCCGCCTTCGGATTCCGGTTCCGGAATCCGGCTTCCGACTCACGCACCTACCCCGCAGGCCAGACGAGCGCCATGAACCTCGGATCCTCATGCAGCGAGTCGAGGTCCGGATCCTGCATGATCCACTCGCGCCCGCCGAATCCTGCCTCGAACGCTTGACGCAGGCAATCGATCGCGTCGTCGCTCCGTTTCTCCAGCGCGTACAGGCAGGCCACGTTGTACAGCACGCCGGGGTCGTCGGGATCGATCGCCCGTGCGCGCTCGGCCCAGCGAAGGCCCTCCTCCTGGTCGCCGAGCCGGCACAACGACACGGCGCACATGGTGGCCGCGCGCGGGTCGTCCGGGTTCAGCGACAGGTGCTGCCGCACGACCTGCAGCGCGCGCCGGTACGCGTTCGCCGCCTGCGCCTTTCTCCCCAGCCCTTCGCACGACTGGGCGGCGAAGAAGCGCGCCTGGTAGTCCTCCCGCGCCCGGGCGGCATCCTCAAACAGGTCAGCGGCCGCCTCCATGTCGCCCCGCTGGTATGAGAGCCGGGCGTAGAAATACCTGGCTTCGAACTGCTTCCGGTCGAGCCGCATGGCGGTCTGGAACTCCGCCACGGCAGCGTCGGTGCGCTTCAAGCGCCATAACGCGAAACCGCGCGACGCATGCGCATCGGCAAGGCCGGGATCGATGGCGAGCGCTCGCGCGCTCGTCTCATCGGCGCGCCCGAGATCGGCGTGACTGCTGCCCGGAAAATACATGTCGAGCAACGAACAGCTGTCCGCCACACCGGCCCAGGCGAGCGCGAAGCCCGGGTCGAGCACGATCGCGCGTTCGAACATCTCGCGCGCGTACTGCAGGCTCTTTCGCCGCGTCTGCCGGAAGAACGCGCGCCCGCGGGTGTAGGCCTCGTACGCGCCAACGTCCCGCGTCGGCACGCGCGCGAGGGCGCTGCGTTCGTCGTCCGACAGGATCACCTGCAGCGCCCGCGCGACGTTCTGCGAGATCTCGTCCTGGATGGCGTACACATCGCGCATGTCGCGGTCGTACCGGTCCGACCAGAGCAGGTAGCCATCGACGACGTTCACCAGACGCACCGACACGCGCAGGCGATCGTCGCTCCGTTGCACGCCTCCCTCGAGCACCGACCGCACATGCAGCTGGCGGCCGATCGCTCGTGCGTCGCCACCGCCGCGCGCGATCGCGAAGGCCGACGTGCGCGACGCCACCCGCAGGCCGTCGATGCGCGTGAGCGCCGTGATGATCTCGTCGGTGATGCCGCCGCTCAGGAACTCCTCATCTGCCGTGCCGCCGAGGTTCGAGAACGGGAGCACGGCCACCGACCGCGCGGCCGATGGCTCCAGGTCGGCGGCCGACGCCCGAAGGGCCTCGGCAAACGCGCGGAGCGTCGCGAAACGGTCGCCTGGCTCTTTCGCGAGCGCCGTCATGATCGCGGCGGCCACGGCGGGCGGCACATCGGGCCGCCTCTCGGCGAGGGGAGCCACCGCCCCAGACAGCTTCGCTGCCGTGATCGCGATCGGCGTGTCGCCCATGAACGGGGGACGCCCCGCGAGCATCTCATAGAGCACGCAGGCCAGGGAGTACTCGTCGGCGCGTCCGTCGAGCTCGACGTCGCCGATCAGGGCTTCGGGACTCATGTAGGCCAGGGTCCCGGAGGCTGAGCCGGCGTCAAGCCGGGCCTCAACGGTCGTGCGCGTGAGGGAGAGGGCGACGCCAAAGTCGCACACCACCGCCTGTCCGTCCTGCAACAGGATGTTCCCCGGCTTGATGTCACGATGGATCACGCCGCGCCGGTGCGCGTGGTCGAGGGCGCTGGCAACCGACTCGGCGAGTTTGAGCGTCTCCTCAATGGAGACCTGCTTCTCGCGGTCCAGTCTGTCGCGGAGCGTCTCTCCCTCGACGTACGGCATCACAAAGTAGATGAGCCCGTCGGCTTCACCCGAGTCGTGCAACGGCAGGATATGGGGATGGTTGAGTCCCGCGACGAACCGGATCTCGCGGAGGAAGCGCTCCGCGCCGAGCGCGACGGTCAGCTCGGGGTTGAGCACCTTCACCGCAACGAGTCGGTCGTGCCTGAGGTCGCGTGCACGGTAGACCGCCGCCATCCCCCCGCGCCCGATCTCCGGACCAAGCGCGTACCGCCCCTCCAGTGCCGACTTCAGGTCCAGCAGTGTCCCAGTCATTGGCCATCCGCGTGACTGCCTCTACTACGCTACGCACACCCAGCGAGTGTCACCAGAGAGGGGGGCCTGACCGGTCAGAACCGGTAACTCGCTCCCGACCCGGTGTTGAACACCACCACGGTGGAGTTGGCGCTGAGCCGCCCCGTCTTCACGAGCTGCGCCGTCGCGGCCAGCGCGCACCCGCCTTCCGGCGCGGCATCGATGCCGCTCTGCGACGCCATCGCGAGCGTCCCGGCGCGGATGCCGTCCTCGTCCACCGCCTCGGCGTCACCCAGGCTTTCCCGCAGCGTCCGCAGCGTCCAGCGATCGCCAAACGGCCCCGGAACGCGCAGCCCGCTCGCGTGCGTGGTTGGGTTCTCCCAAGGCGTGGCCCTGTCCTCGCCGGCATGAAAGGCGCGAACCAGCGGCGCACACCCCGTCGCCTGCGTGATGATCATGCGCGATTTCACGACGTCCGACGACAGCCAGCCCCACTCGATCATTTCGCCGATGGCCTTCCAGATGCCGATGGTCCCTTCCCCGCCGCCGGTGGGATAGACGATGGCATCGGGCAACTCCCATCCCATCTGCTCGGCGAGTTCATACCCCATCGTCTTCATCCCTTCCACCCGGTACGGTTCACGCACCGTGGCCACGTTGAAGAACCCGCTTTCCTTGGCAAACTGCGTCGTCGCCTTGCCGGCGTCGCCGATATGCCCATCCACGAGTTCCAGTTCCACGCCGAAGGCGCGAATGCTGCCGAGGATCGGTGATGGCGTCGTGCGCGGTGCATAAATCCTGGCCGGCATCCCCGCCGCCGCCGCGTATGCAGCCAGCGCGATACCCGCGTTGCCCGCCGTCGGCACGCACACACCGGGCAGCCCAAGCGCCTTGGCGCGCGTCACCGCCATCATCAGCCCGCGCGCCTTGAAGCTCGCTGTCGGATTCTGCCCTTCGTCCTTCACCCACAGGCGTCGCACGCCCACCTCACGCGCGAGCTGCGGCAACTCGATCAGCGGAGTCTGCCCCTCACCCAGCGACACGCGCGCTTCGCCCGCCGCGATCGGCAACGCCGCCGCATAGCGCCACAGGGACCACTCGTTCGAGATCGCGCTCTTCGCAATGGGGGCGGCATACCGCACCATCAGCGGCTGCGAGCACTGCGGGCACAACGAGGCCAGCAGGTGGCCGGGAGCGGTGTAACCGCAGCCGGTGGTGCAATGCAGCGTCCAGGTGGTCATTATCGGAGGATAAGCGATGAAAGAAATTCGACGGATGAAGGCGGTGGTGATGCTGAAACTACGGGTTTGGATCGGCGTCCGTTGAGTCGTCGACCGGCCGATCCGACGGCCGATCCGGAGCCGAGGCGCGCAGTGCCGCGAGCAATGATTCCGCCGACGCAGCCGAAAATCCCTTGAGCGCCGCGATCTGCTCGGGCGTCGCCGCACGCACCCCCTCGACGCTCCCGAAGGCGCGCAACAGCTCACGCCGTTTCGTGGGTCCCACCCCGGGAATCGTCAACAGCGCCGAGGTGATCGTGCGCATGGTCCGGCGTTTCCGGTTGTAGCCCACCGCCGTGCGATGTGCCTCATCGCGCGCCTGCTGCAGCAACCGCAGGGCCGGCGAGCGCCGGGACAGATGCAGCGCCTCGGCGCGACCGAACAGGAACACCTCTTCTTCACGCTTGGCGAGGCTCACCAGCGGCAGTGCCCCCAGCGACAGGGCGTCGAGCGCCTCGTGGGCGGCCGCCAGCTGACCCTTGCCGCCGTCGACGACCACCAGGTCGGGGAGCGGTTTCGCCTCGTCGAGGCGCCGCCGGAAGTACCGTCCGACAACTTCACGCATCGACGCGAAATCATCGGGGCCGTGCGATTCGTCCACCGTCGTCACGCGCATGGTGCGGTACTCCGAGCGGCGCGGGCGTCCGTTCTCGAACCAGACAATCGATCCCACGTTGTCCTTGCCCTGCGCCGTGGAGTTGTCGAAGCAGACGAGTGCTCGCGGAATCTTCGCGAGGCCGAGCGCGCGCCCCAGTTCGTACACCGGGTCGCCGGCCCGTTCTTCCGTCTCGTCTTCGGCCAGCTTGAACTCTTCCAGCAAGTGGCGGGCGTTCTTCTCGGCCAGGTCGAGCAGTTCGCGTTTCAGGCCCCGCTGCGGGAGCAGGACCCGCGTCGGCGCCAGCGCCGGCTCCAGCAGGTCGAGATCGTCGGGAGACAACGGCAGCAGCACTTCGACGGCGCGATCCGGCAGGGCGCGGTAACTGCCGGCGAGATACGCCCCCAGCACGGCCGCATCGCTCTCGCCCTCGGCCTGCTCCAGGAAGCGCTGGTCGCGCGCCAGGAGTTTGCCGCCACGCACCTTTAACAGTGTGACGCACGCGTCGTCGCCGTCGCGCGCAAATCCGATCACGTCGCGATCGTGTCCCTCGACGTCCACAATGATGGACGGCTCCTCGTAGTGCTCCAGGTGGCGCAGAGCGTCGCGCATCTCGGCCGCGCGCTCGAACTCCAGCGCCTCGGCAGCCTCCGCCATGCGCAGCTGCACCCGGCCGATCACATCGTCCGCCTTGCCGTCGAAGAAGGCCACCACTTCGTCGATCATCGCCCGATACGACGCCAGCGACTGCGCGCCGACGCACGGCCCCTTGCAGCGCTTGATGTGGTAATCGAGGCAGGCGCGCTCCGGCATCTCGGTCGGCATGTCCCAGCGGCACGACCGCACGGTGAACACGCGCTTCACGACGTTGAGCGCGCGGCGCATGGCTCCCACATCGGTGAACGGACCGTAGTAGCGCGCGCCGTCGTCGACCACCCGGCGGGTAACGAGCACCCGCGGATACGGCTCGCGCACCGTCACTTTCACGTACGGATAGGTTTTGTCGTCGCGCAGCATCACGTTGAATCGCGGGTGATGCTCCTTGATCAGGTTGTGCTCCAGGATCAGCGCATGCTCCTCGCTGGGCACGACGATCGTCTCGAGGTCGGCCACGTGCTCCATCAGCACGCGCGTCTTGGATGTCTGCGCATGATCGGTCGTCACGTAGCTGCGCACGCGCGGCTTGAGCCGCTTCGCCTTGCCCACGTACAGCACCGTGCCGTCGGCCGCCTTCCACAGATACACGCCGGGCGTGTCGGGAAGGTGCAGCAGCTTCTGGGTGACGACGTCGGGAACGGTGCGCATGGGGGCTCGACCGAAATCTACGCGGTCGTCATCGCCCGCTGACGAGTCGCCGCAGGCGGCCGGTCACCGCGCCGGCCTCCGGGATGCCCAGCGACGTCGTGGCGGCAAAGTACGTGAGGCCGTAGAGCGGAAGCGCCACCAGCCCGAGGAGGACGGGGTGCTGCACGCCAAGCACCAGCTTCACCCCCCACGCCACGAGCGCGGCGCTCAGGGCCGAACCCCAGAGCTTGGCCTGGTACGGGCGATCCACGCCCACGTCGCCGATGCGCGGCACGAGTGACCGGCGCAGCAGCAGGCACTCCACCCACGCCGCAATGCCGGCGGAGGCCGTGAGCCCAGCCACGCCCCACCGCGCGTTCACCCCGACGACCCCTGGCAGCCACAGCGCCGCGATCCACCCCAACCCCAGCGTGAGTGCGACCCGAAGCACGGCGAACCCCAGCGGCGTCCGCGTGTTGCGCAGCGCATACCACGTCGAGGCGTAGAGTCGGCCGAGCGTGCCGGCCAGCAAACCCACGGACGAGCCCGCGAGCACGGCCCACATCCAGACCACCTGATCGCGGCCGAACGCTCCCGTCTGGTAAAGCGTGGCCCCGACGATGTCACCGATGGTCAGGAAGGCCACGGACGATGGCACCACGTAGAACGCGATGCGGTGCAGGCCATCCGACAGTCGTTGGCGCAAAATATGCGCCACTTCATCCTGCGTGCCGATGGCCCCCGACATCGCCGGAAGTTCCGCAGCCGACACCGACATGCCGAACAGCGACACCGGGAGCATCGTGATCACCTGCGCGTACGACAGCACCGCCACCGCACCACTGCTGACGAGCGAGGCGAGCACGTTGTCCACGTACGCGCTGATCTGCACCACGCCGCGCCCCACAAAGACGGGACCGAACTGGGCCAGTACGCCCCGCACGTTTGCGTTGGACGTCGCAAGCGCGAATCGCAGCTTCCGGACGAGGCGCCACACGGTGGGCAGCTGCACGAGCAGCTGCGCGGCGCTGCCGATCACGGACGCCCACGCCAGCGTCGTCGCCAGCCGCGCCTGCCCTGCGGCATCGCCACCAAGCGACGGACCGAAGCCCACGAGGGCGCCGATCATGACCACGTTCATCGCCACCGGCGAGGCGTAGGGGAGAAAGAACCGGCGATGCGAGTTCAGGACCCCCAGCGACCACGCCGACAGCACCAGCAGGCCGACGCCGGGGAACATCAACTGCACCAGCCGGATCGTCAGTTCGCGCTTCTCTCCCACGAAGCCCGGCGCGATCAGTGCCACGGCGTACGGCGTCAGCAACACGCCCAGCAGCACGAGCACCGCGCTCGTCAGGGCGAGCAGCGTGCCGATCGCCCCGGCCACCCGGCCCGCCTCCTCCTCATCGCCCTCGGCGAGCAACCGGCTGTAGGCGGGGATGAACGACGCTGACAGCACACCTTCGCCGAACAGATTCTGCAGGATGTTCGGAATGCGAATGGCGGCGTTGAACGCGTCGCCGGCATCACTGGTGCCGAGATAGTGTCCCAGCAGTCGATTGCGGACCAGTCCAAAGACACGGCTGACCAGAATGCCGGCGGCGACGAGTCCCGCGCCGCCTGCGCGTCGAGCAGCAGTCGGCCGCGTCGGACTCACGAGCCGCCGAGCAACTGGGCGGCGTGTGTGGCCGCGCCCGAGCGCAACAAGTCCATCAGGTCCTCGCCATGCCGCGCCACGAGCGGCAGCGGATTGAGCACGCGTTCCTGACGCTGGCCCTCGGGCATGAGGGCCGCGCGCGCGCTCCCCAGGTCATGGACTGCCGCGGTCTGCGCGTTCATTGCCGCGGTGCGATAGCGTCGCTCCAGCCGGTCGATGCGAAACTTCAACTGATGACGCGCACCTTCGACCGTCGAGACGTTGATCATCGCCCCGCCTTCGGGGGAGTCACGAAGCGCATTCAGGCGCACATCGACCTCGCCGCGCAACGCCTCCAGCGAATCGCGGATGAACGCCGGCATGGCACGATCCCCCATGCGACGCTCCGCCTGGTGCGGCGGCTTGATGTCGTCGAACACCATGCCGAGCCGACCGAGCATGCGGTCAATCACCGGCTCGATGATCGTCGCCGACCAGCGGGGCAGCACCAGCGGCAGCGGCTGGCCCATGGCTTCCGCCACGGCCCCGACCTGCGCGAAGTACGCCACCTCACCCGGGCCACCGAAATACGCCACCGTGGGCAGAATCGCCCGTTCGACAATAGGACGAAGCAATACGTTGGGCGAGAGCACCAACTGCGGCTGCACTGCCACATCCCCGGCCTGAGAGATCGGGATGCGTTCCTTGACGTCGTTCGCCGAGATGCGGAACACGAGCGACAGCTTGGGCACGCGGGCCACCTGCGCACGGAATCCCGCCCGTTCGATGGCGACGCTGCGCAACGACACCGCCTCGTCAATCACCGGCGCGCGCCGCAGCGCCTCCACGAGGGTCGGCCGAGCGGCATCGCGCACGGCGGGGTGCCAGGCATCGAGCACGGCGATCCCCATCGGTTCAAACAGCGCCCGCAGCAGTTCCACGTACGCGCCACCGACCGTCGCGTCGGCATGATACGCCCGCCGCGCGTGCTCGAGGATGTCGAGGTGCGGCGCCGAGCCCGCGGCCGCCGCCAGCGCCTCGAGTTGGTGCCTCACATCGCCGAGCGGCTGGGCGGCCATCACCTGCCCGTCGAATCCCTGCCGGTCGATCTTGAGCCGACGGACTTCGTCCTCGAACGCCACGGCCGTCCAACTCGCCTCGGCGAAGTCGGCGTCGTCGGTCGCCGCCCAGAACACCGGCGCGGCCGGGATCCCGGTCTCGTGCTCAATGCGATCAGCCAGCGCCCGCGCGCTCAACGCCTTCAGCCACGTGTAGGCCGGGCCACCAAACAGACCGGGCTGCTGCCCGGTCGTCACCACCACGCCCCGTCGCTGCGCGACGGACTCCAGGCGCCGAGCGGCCGCTCCGCTCGCGTTGAACGCGGGGCCAAGCGCCGCCAGCCAGTCTGGATTGGCCTGCGCGCGGACGGCATCGGCGTGCGCGCGCCACGCCGCGGCACCCTTCGGGCGCTGGGCATACCAGCCCGGCGGAGTGCGTCCCTCGACGGCGGCCCGCGCCAGGGGGCCGCCACCAACGGGTTCAGCGACGACGCGCGGCGGGGTCATGTCAGGTCCCCCGCACGTTTCCCCTGCCCCACACGAGAACGACTACACGCCATGCGGTTCCTGCCTCCGGGTTCGCGCCGCGCGCCTGACGGCACCGAGTCATAACCTAACCGCACGACACCACGGGACGGAACGCCCCAGCGGTCACTTGTGATACGGTTCTCGCCGCACGATCGTCCCCGCGCGGTACAACTGCTCCGCCAGCACCAGCCGGGCCAGCTCGTGTGGCAAGGTCCACGGCGCCAGTTCGAGCCGCCACTTCGCCCGCGCCAGGAGCGACGGCGCCAGCCCAAACGCGCCGCCGATCACGAGCGCCACGTCACGCCCGCCCTCGCGCTCGCCCTGCAGCCAGGCGCTGAACGCAACAGAGTCCAGGCGACGGCCGCCGGGATCGCAGCAGACCAGGACGGCCCCCTCGGGAATCCGTGCGGCCAGCCGTTCGCCCTCCCGCTCACGCACGAGGTCCGCCGTCGCCGACTTCGCCGGCTCCTCGCGGACCTCGATCAGTTCGAGCGGCCAATAATGCGCCGCGCGCTGCTCGTACTCGGCAATCGCGGCCGCCAACCCCGCGTTGCGCGGCTTGCCGACGGCGACGACGAAGACCTTCACGGGTTACGCGTAGATGCCGCGCAGCCGGTGCACCGTGGACACGCGGCTGATCGCCAGCATGTAGGCCGCCGTGCGCATGTTCACCTTGTGCTGCTGCGACAGCTTCAGCACTTCGGCGAAGGAGTTCACCATGATGTCCTTCAGGCGCTCGTTCACGACCTGCTCCGTCCAGTAATAGCCACCCCGATTCTGCACCCACTCGAAGTACGAGACCGTCACGCCACCCGAGTTCGCGAGGATGTCGGGAATGACAAAGACGCCCTTGTCGTCGAGAATCGAATCGGCGCCGGCCGTCGTCGGGCCATTCGCCCCCTCGCAGATGATCTTCGCCTTGACGCCGGAGGCGTTCTTGGTCGTGATGACGTTCTCCAGCGCCGCCGGCAGCAGGACGTCGCAGTCGAGCAACAACAGTGCGTCGTTGGATATCGCATCGCCCTTCGAATACCCCTCGAGGGTCTTGTGCTCGTTCACGTACTTGATGGCATCGAGGACGTCGATGCCCTTGCGATTCACGAACCCGCCGGTGCGGTCACTGATGGCGATGATCTTGAACCCCTCGGCCTGCAGCAACTCCGCGGCGATCGAGCCGACGTTGCCGAAGCCCTGCACGGCCACCGTCGCCCCTTTCACTGGCATCCCGAGGTGGGCCATCGCCTCCTTCACCATCAGCATGCAGCCGCGTCCCGTTGCCTCGCGGCGCCCCAGTGAGCCCCCCATCGCCACCGGCTTGCCGGTGGTGACCGCGTTCACCGTGTGCCCGACATGCATCGAGTAGGTGTCCATCATCCACGCCATCACGCGCTCGTTCGTGTTCACGTCAGGCGCCGGCACATCGGAGTCGGGCCCCAGCGTCTGGATGATGCCCGCCGTGTAGCGGCGCGTCACGCGCTCCAGTTCGCCGATGCTCATTTTCAGCGGATCGCAAATCACGCCACCCTTGGCGCCACCGAACGGGATGTTCACGACGGCGCACTTCCAGGTCATCCAGGCCGCCAGCGCCTTCACTTCGTCGAGCGACACGTTCATGTCGAATCGGATGCCGCCCTTGGCCGGGCCGCGCGACGTGTTGTACAGCACGCGAATGCCCGTGAACACCTCCACTTCCCCGCTGTCCATCATCACCGGAATGGACACGATGATCTGCTTCTCCGGGTTGCGAAGCACCTTGTACATGCCGGGCTCGAGGTCGAGCAGCTCCGCGGCGCGATCAAAGCGCACCATCATCGCCTCGAACGGGTTCTCTTCGTTCAGGAAGCGGTCCTTGTCGGGCCGGACGATTGAATTGGTGCGCAGCAGCAGGTCAGCCATGAGATTATGTCCTGGGGCCGGGTGAAGCCGGCGTGAGGGCAGCCGTTTGCGTGATGAGACGGTCGAACAGGGCGGTCACAAAATCGCCTCCCGCCTCCAGGACGACAACCTGCGAAAGGTACCACAGCTCAGGGGCACTGGCAGGCCACTGGGGGCCCAGCTTCACGGCATCCTTCAGCGTGCACACGACGCGCCCCGCGCCCGCTGCCCGCGCCACCAACGCCGCCACGTCCGCCGCCGTGTAGGCATGGTGGTCCCCGAACGCGACCTCCTGCACCTCGGCGCCCTCCGCCCGGAGCTGCGCCCCGAACGCCGCGGGATCCCCGACCCCGGACACCGCCACGATCCGCTGGCCCCGAAGACTTCCGACCGGATCAGAACGACCGTCCAGCCACGACACCAGCCCGTCCGGTGCAAGATGCGCGATGGCCACCGGCACCTGCCCGGAGGCCTGCGCCACCTCGGCCGCCACCTCGCGGGCGCGGGCCGCCGACACGGCCTTGCGCGTCACAAGGACGAGGCTCGCGCGACGCAACGCCGACAAGGGTTCACGGAATGGGCC
>CANNKR010000074.1 GCA_947504615.1 Gemmatimonadota bacterium
ATTGAAAAGCAGATCCCGGTCGGTGGCGGACTCGGCGGCGGCAGCGCCGACGCCGCCGCCGTGTTGCGCGCCCTCGACGCCCTGGCGCCGCGCGCCGTGGGCAACGCCGCGTTGATGAACATCGCGGCGCGACTGGGAGCCGATGTCGCGTTCCTGGCGTCGCCGTCGGAACTCGCACTCGCCTGGGGGCGCGGCGAGCGCATGCTCGACCTGCCACCGCTCCCCACGGCACCGGTGCTGCTGGTGGTCCCCGACTTCGGTGTGAACACCGCGCAGGCGTACGCCGCGCTGGCGGAGCACCGCGCGACTGCCGCGGGCACAGCCGCGGGCACAGCCGGCGCGCTGGCCCCCGATGCCGCCTGGCGTTCGCCACGCACCCTCGGAAGCTGGAGCGCCGTGGCCGCCGATGCGGTGAATGACTTCGAAGCCGTCGTCTTCGACGACCATCCCGAGCTCGCCGTGGTGCGCGCACAGCTGGCCGCGCTCCCCCACTCAGTGCTGGCGATGATGAGCGGATCCGGTTCAACGCTTTTTGCCGTCCAGAGCGGCGCGACCGCCGACTCCGGCGTACTGACGCTGCCCGACGGGTGGCGCGTGATCGGCACACACACGGCGCCGCGCGCCGACGTCGATGTGAACTGACGGATTTGTGATGACCGGCAGGAAATGCGCGCGACCAAAGCGTCGATTCCCCTCCCCAACACCGTCCAACGCCACTAGCTTCAACCGACTGCCCCCTCGTCCAATGGCAGGACAACGGTCTTTGGATCCGTGAATGGTGGTTCGAATCCACCGGGGGCAACTCAGTGGGGAGCGAAGCACGAGCGCACGAGCGCACGAAGCCACGATCGCACGAAGGCACGATCGCACGATCGCACGATCGCCAAGACGCGAGAGCGCGAGACCTAACCGGCTCGACTCTCGCGTTCGTGTGTTCGTGCGCTCTTCGGTTCATGCATTTCGCCCCATCCAGTTGACCGTAACCCCATCTCCCACTTATCCTTAAAGGCTATGGACGGACTGGCGGTACCCCTCAAGGGCTTTCGGGTCCTGACTGGCACGGCAAACCGGGCGCTTTCCGAGAGCATCGTGAAGCACCTGGACTGCGAACTCACCAGGGCGACCACCTCGCGGTTCGCTGATGGCGAGGTCTTTGCGCGCATCGACGAAAACGTGCGCGGCGCCGACGTCTACATCGTCCAGCCGACCAATCCGCCGGCCGAGAACATCATGGAGCTGCTGCTCCTGATCGACGCCGCCCGCCGCGCCTCGGCGGCCCGCATCACCTGCGTCGTGCCGTACTTCGGCTACGCCCGGCAGGATCGCAAGGACCAGCCCCGCGTGGCCATCGGCGCCAAGCTGATGGCCAACATGCTCACCGGCGCCGGCGCCGACCGCATGCTCGGCATCGATTTTCACCAGCACGCACTGCAGGGATTCTTCGACATCCCCGTCGATCATCTCTACGCCGCGCCGGTGCTGACGGCGCACTACCGCAAGAAGAATCTCAAGGATCTCGTCGTCGTCGCCCCCGATGTCGGTTCGGCCAAGATGGCGCGCGGCTTTGCCAAGCGACTCGACGCCACGCTGGCCATCATCGACAAGCGTCGGCCGAGCGCGAATGTGGCCGAAGTGGTGAACGTGGTCGGTGACGTCGAAGGGCGTGATTGCCTGCTCGCCGACGACATGATTGACACCGCCGGCACCGTGTCCGAAGCCGCCCGCGCCCTGAAGTCACTGGGCGCGCGCGACATCTACATCTGCGCCACGCATGCCCTGCTCAGCGGCCCCGCCGTGGAGCGGCTCCGCAACGCGCCGGTCGTCGAGGTGACGGTCACCGACACGATCGCCATTCCTGAGGATCGCTACTTTCCGCAGTTGCACGTGCTTTCGGTCGGCGAGCTGCTGGCGAAAGCCATTCGCAATACGCACGCGTACCAGTCGGTGTCGTCGTTGTTTGAGTAAGTACCTTGAAGGGAAGCTTTACGCTGTAGGCTGTACGCTGTACGCCGTCCGTCATACACCGAAACACGTACAACGAATAACGTACGGCGTAGAGCGTAACACTTCGTTTGCAGGTTAGCAGTACCCGGCATAACGCCGGAATTATCGTGCGACGCCGGGCCGGACTTTCCGGGAACCCACGTAGCGCACATTTCTCCAGAAGGACCACGACCATGGCAACAGTCCAGTTTCCCGCCGATGTACGCACGACCACCGGCAAGGGCGCCGCACGAAAGATCCGCGCCTCCGGCAACATTCCGGGCGTCATCTACGGCCACGCGCGCGAGCCGCAGGCCCTGTCGCTCAACACCCGCGAGTTCGAGCGCCTGCTCGAGCACGTGGCATTCTACACGACCGTCTTTGAGCTCAACCTCGGCGGCACCACGTCGAATGCCCTGATCCGCGAGATCCAGCGCCATCCGTACAAGAAGGAAATCCTGCACGTCGACTTCCAGGAACTGGTGGAAGGCGAGAAGGTGACGGTGCGTGTGCCGCTGTCGCAGGTCGGTGCGTCGATCGGCGTCAAGGAAGGCGGCATCATCGACCAGATCATGCACGAGCTCACCATTCGCGTCGATCCGATGCAGATCCCGAACCACATCGACATCGACGTCTCGAGCCTGGCCATCGGCCACTCGGTGCACGTCAGCGACCTCACGATCCCCGAGGGCATCGAGGTGCTGGACGCGCTCGACGCCACGGTCTGTGCCTGCGCCGCGCCGAAGGAAGAGAAGGCCACGGAGCCGGTGGAAGGGGCCGCGATTGCCGAGCCGGAAGTGCTCACCAAGGGCAAGAAGGATGAGGAGGGCGTCGAGGCTCCCAAGGCCTAGGCGCTACCGATCCGTGAAGCTCGTCGTCGGCCTTGGCAATCCGGGGCAGGAATACGAGAACACGCGTCACAACGTCGGCTGGTGGGTCGTTGACCACCTGGCCGACGTTTGGCGTTTTCCCCCGTGGCGCGCCGCCCCAGACGCGCGCGCCACGGACGGCGTTGTCGAGGGGCGCCGGGTGCGGCTTCTCGAACCGCAGACGTTCATGAACCGCAGCGGCGACGCGCTGGCTCCGTACCTGCAGCGTCCGTTCTGGGCCGCCGCCAACGATCTGCTGGTGGTGGTGGACGATGTGGCGCTCCCGCTGGGCACCTGGCGTTTTCGCGCCAAGGGTTCGGCCGGCGGGCACAACGGGCTCAAGAGCATCGAGCACGCGCTGGGGCATCAGGAGTACGGCCGGCTGCGCATCGGGGTGGGACGCGCCGAGGCGATTCCCGGAGAAGTGCTGAAGGACTTTGTGCTCGGGGAGTTCGATGCACCCGACGCGGTGATAGTGCGTGAGCTCTTCCCCGCCCTGACGGCCACGGTGCAGGAATGGGTGGTGACGGGGAGGGTCAGCGGACGGCCAGCGGCGACGGGTGACGGGACCGGTGACGGGACCGGTGACGGGACCGGTGACCGGACGGGTGACGGGGTGGGTGAAACGAAGCTTTAGGCTTTACGCTGTACGTTTTCCGCCGTCGGTTTGACTCCGGGTGGGACGCGAACTCTGGGCGTAGGTTTGTCGGCGGCCAGGTCGGAGCGCACACGCCGCAGCAGCCCGCCTAGCATCTGCCGCACCTGGATCGTCCGCGCCTCGAGCCGTGCGTACTGCACGTTGGTGAGAGCGCCAAGGTCACGAGCCAGCAGCAGGTGATACGCGACTTCCAGTCCGGACGCACCCGCCAGTTGCAGAAATCGTGCAAACTCCGCCTGCGACGAATGACCGCACCCTTCGACGATGTTCGCCGGAATGGACGCTGAGGCGCGTCGCAATTGTGAAATGAGACCTGGATAGCCGCGCTCGGGGAGCCGGGCGGTCACCCGATACACCTCCAGCACCAACTCGTGGGATTTTTCCCAGACAGCGAGCTTCGTGAAGTCCTGCATGCACCCTCCGGATGCCTGCAGACTGTCGCCGAATGCGGCTCCGGGCGTCACCGAACGCGCCCGACCCGTTACCTTTCGTTGCAGATCACGTGAGCCGACGGCGTACAGCGTAAAGCGTACAGCCCACAGCTGCTGTACGACCTCCTTTCGCCTGCCCGCCCCCATCATGCTCTCCCTCGGAATCGTTGGCCTCCCCAACGTCGGCAAGTCGTCCCTGTTCAACGCCATCACCTCGGCCAAGGCCGAGGCGGCGAACTATCCGTTCTGCACGATCGACCCCAACATCGGCGTCGTGAATGTGCCCGACCCGCGGCTCGATGCGCTCGCCGTGGTCGTCAAGCCACAGCGCACGCTCCCCGCGGCCGTGCAGTTCGTCGACATCGCCGGCCTGGTGCGCGGTGCCTCCAAGGGCGAGGGGCGCGGCAACGCGTTTCTGTCGAACATCCGCGAGACCGATGCGATCGTGCACGTGGTGCGTTGCTTCGACGACCACGATGTCACGCACGTCGACGGCAGCGTCGACCCGGTGCGCGACCGCGAGACCATCGAGTTCGAGCTCGCGCTCGCCGACCTGGGCTCGGTGGAGAAGCGCCTCGACAAGGCGAAGCGGGCCGCCAAGACGGGCGACAAAGTGGCCGCCGCCGAGGCCGCCGCGCTCGAGAAGGCCTTCACGCCACTCTCCGAAGGACGCGCCCTCTGGCACGTGGAGCTGACCAGCGAAGAGCGGGCGTGGATGCAGCCGCTGCAACTCCTGACGCTCAAGCCCATCCTCTACGCCGCCAACGTCACCGACGCGGAGTTGAGTGGCGAGGAAGGGCCGCACGTCACCGCGCTGCGCGCCGCCATCGCCAACGATCACGAGCCGGCCGAGGTCGTCACCTTCTCGGCGAAGATCGAAGCCGAGCTCTCGGAGTTGCCGAGCGAAGAACGCGCCGAGTTCCTGTCGCACCTTGGCATCGAATCCGCTGGACTCGACCGGCTCATCCGCGGCGGCTATCACCTGCTGGGCCTGCAGACGTACTTCACCGCGGGCGAGAAGGAAGTGCGCGCGTGGACCATCCACCGCGGCGACACCGCGCCCAAGGCGGCCGGCGTGATCCACACCGATTTCGAGCGGGGCTTCATTCGCGCGGAAACCGTGGGCTACAATGACTTCCTGCAGTACGGCGGATGGAAAGGCGCCAAGGACGCGGGCGTCGTGCGCAGCGAAGGCAAGGAGTACGTGGTGAACGACGGCGACGTGCTGCTGTTCCGGTTCAACGTCTGACGAGCCGTCGTTAGATCTCGATCACCTGATCGGCAATCGCCCGCGGCGCCGCGCGGTGCGTACAGAACACCACCGTGCAGCGCCCCTTCAGCGCGTCCACGGTCTGCAGGACGCGTGACTCCGTCTCCGCGTCCAGCGCGCTCGTCGCTTCGTCGAGGACCAGCAGGCCCGGCTGGCGCAGCAGCGCCCGCGCCAGCGCCAGCCGCTGCTTCTCACCACCACTGAGCAGGACGCCACGGTCCCCGATGGGGGCGTCGAGCCCCTGCGGCAGGGCGTCGACGAAGTCGCACGCGGCCGCACGCAACGCGTCATGCAGCGCCTCGGCTGATGCGTCCGGCTGTGCGAACAGCAGGTTCTCGCGGATGGTGCCGTGCAGCAGCATGGGTTCCTGCGCCAGGTACGCCACGCGATCCCGCCACGGCGCACGCGCCAGACTGGCCATTGGCCGCCCATCCACCAGCACGGTGCCACTCGCGGGCTCGAGCAGCCCCAGCAGCACGTCGCCCAGTGTGGTCTTCCCCGCGCCCGAGGCGCCGACCACGACCGTCACGGACCCCGACGCAAAACGCGCGCTGAAGCGGGCGAGCGCCGGCGCCACGCTGCCCGGGTAACGCACGGTGATGTCCTGCACGTCCACGGCGGGAGGGCGCCGCGCGCCCGACGCCTGCTCCGCAGTCGATGCGGCCTCGACGCCCTCGCCGTGCACTGCCGAGCGCTCCCGGTCGACGTCCGCGCGCGCCGACTCGCAACGCGCCAGCAGCGCGGCGACCGAGTCGTACGACGCGAGCGCCTCCGACAGCGAACTGCCGAGCGCCTGGAGTTCGGACAGTTGCGGCACCAGGCGTGAGTACAACAGGAGCAGCAACAACAGCGATGCCGGCGCCAGGTGGGCGACGGTGACGCCAAACCAGACGAGCACAGCCAGTACCACCACGCCAAGCGTGGCGAGTGCGAAGGCCACCCGTGCACGCCGCCCGGCATAGTGCCTGGTGAGCGCCGACCAGGCGCGCGAATCGGCAACCACAGACGCGGCCGCCCGCGATTCCGCGCCATGCGCGTGCACCATCTTCATCCCACCCAGCAACTCGCTGACGCGCGCGAACAGCCCGGTCCCCTCTGCCAGCAGGCGCTCGCCTTCGGCGCGCCCCGGAGCACGCAGCGCGTGGGCGGCGAGGGCAAGCAGGGCGCCGGCGCCGACCACGACCGCCATCAGCGGAGGCGACACCACCAGCGCCACCGCGCCGGCCGCCACCACCGCGGCCACCAGCGACACCCCCTGCAGCAGCAGCATCAGCGCCGCATGCACGTCATCTACTTGCGGCCCGATGGCGTGGAGCAGCGCGGCCGGACGCTCGCCGGCAAACCGGGCCCAAGGCAGTTGCACCACGGCGGAGAACAGGCGTTCGCGCAGCAGCCCTATCACGCGCGCCTCCAGCCGGGCATGCCACCAGTCAAGCCACCACTGCAACGCCGCCCGTGCCGTCACGAGGACCACCACCGCGGCCAGCACGCTGACCAGGTCGGGCACCACGCCCACCGCCCGCAGCGCGCCCTCCATAGCCTGCGCGATGCGATCGGAGGCCCCATCGCCCAGCGACACGCCCACCAGTCGCAACATCGGCACCAGCATCAGCAGCCCGACGCCTTCGGTAAGCATGAGCGCAAGCGACGCCCCGACCACGACGGTCATCGCCACGCGATGATCGCGCCAGAGCGCCGCCACGAACGCGCGCAACGAGCGGCTCATGCGCGCCATCCGCCGGCGCGCCGCAGCAGGCGCCACGCGCGCACCGGATACGCCAACGGCAAGAGCACATCGGGCAGTCGGATCAACCGGCGTTCCTGTGGCGTGGGCAAGGCAACGGAGAGCCCAAGATAGCGCAACTGCGCCCAGGCACCGTCGAGCCATCGCAGGTCATACCGCGCCGTCGATTGGCCGCCGAGGTCCGCATGGGGCGCCAGCGTCAGACGCGCTACCACGGAGCGCGAGAGATACGCTGCGCGCGCGTCGTCGCGTGCCGCGTGCAGCACCGCGGCCGGTGGGTCGATGAGGGCAAGCTCGTGCGCGACCAACACCGCGAAGTGCACTGCGCGGACCACCTTCCACGATGCCGCGCGCGACGCAAACAACGCCCAGTCGAACCCGGGGCGGCTCACCGCCGCGGCAAAGTCGACCACCCACAGCAGGGAACCCCAGGCGTGCTTCACCCCGTGCAGGGCCAGCAGGACACCGAGATCTTCGGGCGAGGGCACCATCACGGTCCCCCCGCCAAGCGCACACGGCACCGCTCGCGCCACCACGTCGGCGGGATCCTGCGGTCCGCCGTAGCGCGGCGCCTGGCAGCGCCAATGCAGTTCCACCGGCAACTTGCCGTCGCACGCAAGTTGGGCGACGCCTTCCCATCGGGAGAAGAAGCGCTCCTCGCTTGCCGTATAGCCGCTCGGTGATGCGTACCCCGCCGCCGCGAGTGCTGCGCGTGCGCGTTCCCGGTCGCCTTGGCGCACCAGGATATCGAGATCCGTGAAACGCCGCGCCCCCAGATCGCCGTGCACCTCGAGCGCGAGCGCCGGTCCCTTGTACGCCACGGCGCGCACGCCTGCTCCCCGAAGGAGCTGCAACAGCTCGAGCAGTTGCCGCGTACCGGCGAGTGCCGCCACCGCCGCGCCGCGCATTGCGCCGGAGATCTCGGCGCGCACGGCGTCGGGCACTCCATCGCGCGGGAGGGCGCGAGACACCCACCACGCCAGATCGTGCGCCACCGCAAACCGGGCCACCGCATCCCAGTCGTCGACGCGCGCGGCCGCGTCGTGCTGCGCGCGCGCCGCACCCGGGTCACAACGCAGCGCCGCCAGCACGAAGGCGACGTCGGGGCGAAGGGGGATGGTCACGCGGATAAAGATGGAGCGCGGAGGCGCGACACGGTACGACTCAACCGACCGGCGCGGCCACCGCCGACCGCACACACGCGACAAGGGCAGCCAGGCTGGCCGGATCGGCGTGGGGCACCAGCCGCCACACCCGCCGCCCGCGCAGCACCGCGTCGAGCGTGCGCATTTCGTCGCCGCGCATCTCGTCGTCCAGCAGGTAGTTGGCACTGGTGCTCGCCAACAGCTCCATGAACGCTTCCCGCGGACGCAGCAATTCGACGTACGGCGCACGCGCATCGTCCGCGCGCGGCGCAAGGAGGAACAGGTCGCCCAACGGGGCCGGCGCGCCATGAAAGGGGAACTCGCTCCCCAGGGGCATGGCACGCTTGTCCCACGTCGGCGTCAGTGAGGGCAACTGTCCGACGGTACCGAACAGCATCTGCTCCGACTCGTCCCAGAGGCGCAACAGCCGGTACGCGGGATACGCCGTGACCACGCCGTCGACCACCCGCAGTGCCACCACATCGTCCGACAGCACGGGCACGCCCGCGGCCGCAAAGGCGGCGGCGGTGGTGGACTTACCCGCACCGCTGGGTCCAATAAGTGCGACCGCGCGACCATCAAGGAGCACGGCGCTGGCGTGCAACGCCAGGACCCCGCGCAGGCGCAACGCGAAACCGAGCAGCGGCCCCAGCAGGTACGTCGAGGTGTCTTCCAGGGTCGATGCCTCGGCCCACCACGCGCGAATCGACGTCGCCGAGCGGTCGATCACGAACTCGGTGCCGTCCGCATACCGAAACCAGAAGCCCCGCTGGTCATCCCGCCGCACCACGATGCTTGGCGACCCTTCAGGCTCGTGGTCCCCCAGGTAGTACGGGGTTGCCGCATGCCAGCGATCTTCACTCGGGCGCACGCCACCAAATACGACTTCCACGTCCACGCGCGAGCCGACGGGCGCCGGAGTCAGGCCGTCGAGTGCGCAATCACTGCGGATCACCAGGCCGTACAGCGCGTAGTCAGGCATGGTGACCCTCCTGGCGCTGTAGCCACTGATCCAGTTGCAGCACACGCCACGCGTCGATCACCTCGTACGGCGTCCCCGAACGAAGGATGCGACGGACGGCCTCGATGTCCACCCAGGGTGCCACCCGATCGGAGACCGGCGTATCCGCCCCGCCCCGCGCGCGCCACTGCGCGACCTGCGCCTCCAAATAGCCGACCTGAGCCGTTTTCGGGCGCGCCAGCACCGCCGGAGGAAGCGCGTCGCGCATCGCCGCACGCAAGAGCTGCTTGTTCTGGCACCAGGGGACGGGCGGAATCGCAAAGACGAACGCCATGACGCGCGGATCCACGAACGGCAACGTATGCAGCACGGGGGCCAGCGTGGTGGCAGGCGCCAAGGACTCGTACAAGTCATCCCAGAGCACGGATGAGAGGTACCGCACGCTGAGCGGGCGCAACGGGTGCTCCGGCGGCGTGGGGAGCGGCGCGGGGCGCACGACCGTTCGCAGCCAAGGCGTGCGGTCGGGCTCGCCGCCATGCCGCCAGCGCCGCAGGCGGTCACGCCACTCGAGGCCCACCCAGGGACGACGCCCCGTACGCCACCAGTAGCGAGTCCATGCACCCATCACTTCCGTGATCGGCTGCGTGCGAAGCTGGCCCAGTAACGTCGGTGCCTGCAGCAACGCATCGCCATCCTCTCCGTAAATCACGATCGGTGCGAATGCGGCCACGGGTTTCAGGCTCTCGCGTCCCACCGCCAGATCGAACTCGTCGAGCGGCTGAGACGGCACATCGGCGACCCGGCTCGGCATCCGCAACTGGCCGAGGTCGAGCACCTCGTGGTCCAATCCGATGCGCGTGGCCACTTCGACGGACAGGGTATCATCGTCGTTCCGGGCCAGTTCTGGGTGCGTCATGGTGAATGCGCGATACTGCACCCCCGGGGCGGCGCGCCGTGCCGCCACCGCGAGCGTGGTGGAGTCCATGCCACCGCTCAGGAAGAGGGCGGCCGAATCGGCGCGCAGCCGGTCGCGCAGCGCCGTCTGCAGCACCTCGGTGAAGTGCGCCACGTAGTCGTCGTCGTGGCGGTACCGAATGGGCGACGGCACCGGAAAGTCCCAATGACGGCGCAACACGGGCGCCGACCCGTCCTCACATACGAGCGTGTGGGCGGCAGGGAGCCGCCGGACATCACGATAGACCGTCCGCTCGGCGTCCGTGACGTAGCCGTCCTGCAGGAGCTCCACCAGCGCGGGTTCGTGCAGCGCCGACGAAACCCCGGGCAGGCAGCGCGCCACTTCCGGGCTGCTGCCGACAACGAGCACCGAGCCGGACCGTCCCCAGAAGAGCGGCCGGTTCCCGTGTGGATCGCGCGCACATACCAGACGCCGCGCACGCCGATCCCAGAGGACAAACGCATAGTCGCCGATCAGGTGCTCAGCGAGATGGTGGCTCCACCGACGGTACGCCAGGGCCACGAGGCGCGCATCGGACGCGGCGGAGAGCGCGTGCGGCGCATCCGGGGAAAGCGCCCGACGCAGCTCGTCCTGCGCGTCGATGCGCAATGTCCCCGCCACGACCAGGTCGCCGTCGATCAACGGGAGGTCGGCGTCAAACGGCAACGCACGCGCATCCGCGAGGTGCGCCACGGCACATTCCCCGTGCGCCGAAACAACGACGCGCCCAGGAATCGCAGGGAGCGATCCTCGCAGGCGCGTTGTCAGTTCAGGGGCGAGCGGGGCGAGCGAGAGGTCGATCAGCGCGCCGAAGGCCAGCACCTGGAGTCCTCTGTTGACCGCAAAGAACGACCGCCGATCAAAAAGTCCTGTTCCTGCGATTTTTGCTGTCGCGGTGCTTGGAAGTGCCCACCTTGCTGGTCACCTCGGCCACCGAACCCATCCGCGCAAGCCGCGGCAACGTCCACGACTTCAGTAAAGGGCGCACCGGGTCGTTCGTCCGCTTCAGAACCGTCTTGTCGAGGTCGTCCATTTGTCGCATCCCACTTGGGGAGGCAGCCGATATCCTTCACCCTGTCAAAAAGGTAGTCACCGTCAGGCAATTAGGCAACATCGCGGCGTATCGTTTTGACACCACCGTGCCTCAGCGGTTCTCCGTGCCGAATGCCGCCAGGGTGCGCTACTGCCGAGCTCCCTCAGTGGGTCCCGAGGAACAACTGCCGATCAGAAGGTCCTGTTCTTGAAATTTTTGCTGTCGCGATGCTTCGACTTGCCGACCTTGCTGGTCACCTCGGTGACCGAACCCATGCAGACGAGCCGCGGGGTCGTCCACACCTTGCGGGGCGACGCTTGCGCGTCAGTGGGTCGCAGGCTGTTGGGGTCAGGATGATCTTTCATTGGATCGCATCCGCCGTTTGGAGGGGGGGGGCCAGCTCCTTAGGGTTCTCCGACATTCCAAAAATAACAACGACCTGGCCACTCGGCAACAGGGCAGCGTCTGGTACCCACCCGCTTGCGCCCTAGCCCGTTTCGGTGCCGAACACCGCCAGGGTGCGATACCTGCCGAGGTCCTCGATCTCGCCGGCCACCACGATGCCCGCACTCTCGACCCAGGCATGGGCGTCGAGCGGCTTGCCGTTCGGGGCGACGCCAATGGAGACCCTCGCGCCCTGCCCGGCGCGCCGCACAAGCAGTTCGGCGGTCAGCGCCTGGGCCAGGCAGACGCTGCCCGGAATGGTACGGGCCGCCCGGTCGACGGCCCGACGGACCGCACGCGCCACCGACGCATCAGGGGCGGCAATCGGTGCCTTGGCCAAACGGTCAACGAGCGTGCGCAACGTGCCAAACGGCAGCAGCCGAAGCGCCACACGAACCAGCGCCAGCGTGCCGAGGGCCCGGAGGACAAACCAGCGCTCCGGCGCCGGAAGTCCCGCGAAGCTACGGAGCCGCTGCCACATGGCGAACCACCAGCCCCCGGGCGACAAGATCCTCCACGAACGCGAGCAGCTCCGCCGCACATTGCTCCGCAGGCACGTCGTACTCTGCCACCAGGGTCGCGACGACGTCACGCAGGCGGCGCGGCGTCTGCACCAGCGCCCAAATTCGTGCCCCCGCCTCGTCCACGCCGAAATACGCCCCCTCTTTCATGCCGAGGATGACAACTTCGCCGGAAAGGTCGGCGGACACCTGATTCTCGGAAACGACGAGCGTGTCGTCGAGGGTGAGGCTGGAAGGCATGGGCCCGGGACAAGGGAGGTTCATCGATGCGTAAGGATAGCGGTTCGACGCACGCAGGATGGAGGTTGGTTACCGCACATCGGCCGCACAACCTGGGCCCTTCGGCCACACCACGCCCCGCCGAGGATTGACTCACCTGCCCGTGCCGGGTATGTTTCGAGGCTGTCAACATTTGCGGCCAAATCGGCCGCCACGCCTCCTCCCGCGTCGGCAACCCGCGGGAGGCCCTAATGACCAAAGGAGGATTGCCACACGTGACCCGTGAATACGAGGCGGTCTACGTTTTCGATTCGTCGCTCGAAGACGCCGCCATCAACGACAAGATCGCCAAGCACCACGCGCTGCTCAGCGCGGAGGAAGAGCCGACGCTCAACCATTGGGGCCGGCGCCAGCTCGCGTACAAGATCGGCAAGCGCGACACCGGCTATTACATCGTCGCCCGCTTCAAGGCCGACGGCAAGGTGCTCCCCGAGTTCGAGCGCTCGCTCAAGCTCGACGACGGCGTCGTCCGCTACC
>CANNKR010000075.1 GCA_947504615.1 Gemmatimonadota bacterium
CAGTTCACCACGTTCCACCACGCATCGATGTAATCGGGACGGCGGTTCTGATACTTCAGGTAGTACGCATGCTCCCAGACGTCCAGGCCGAGCACGGCGTGCTTGCCGTCCATCAGCGGGTTCTCCTGGTTCGGCGTGCTTTCGATCGTCAGCGCCCCGTCACGTCCGGCCACCAGCCACGCCCACCCGGAACCGAACCGCCCCGTGCCCGCCGCCTTGAAGGCGTCGCGGAACTTGGCGAAGTCCCCGAAGGTCTTGGTGATCGCCCCTCCGATGTCGCCCGTGGGCGCGCCGCCGGCGTTCGGCGCCATCAACTCCCAGAACAGCGAATGGTTCCAGTGGCCACCACCATTGTTCCGCACGGCCGTGCGCACGCCCTCGGGCACCTGCGCGATGTTGCGGCACAGGTCGCCGAGGGTCCAGTTCGCCAGTTCCGGCGCCTTGTCGATGGCGGCGTTGAGGTTGGTGACGTAGGCGTTGTGGTGCTTGCCGTGATGGATCGTCATCGTCACCGCGTCCACGTGCGGCTCGAGGGCGTCGACGGCGTAGGGAAGGGCGGGAAGCGTATGTGCCATGTGATGGTCTCCGGGGGGGGATTCTGGTGAATGGACGAAATCTAGCGGGTTCCCGGACTACTCGGGGGACCCACCCGGGCGCCGGGCGGACCGCCGCGCCTTGATGCCTCCGATGATCGCCGGCAAGATCGAAATGAACACCACGAGAATGATCACCTTCTCGACGTGCTGCGCCACGCCGGGCACGTAGCGTCCCAGCAGGTATCCCGTGAGCAGCATCGACCAGATCCACGCCAGGCCGCCGGCGATGCTGTAGGTGAGGAAGATCCGGTACCGCATCTGCGCCACGCCGGCGACCAGCGGGGCGAACGTCCGGATGATCGGCATGAAGCGGCAGAGCACCACGGTGATCGCCCCGTACTTCTCGTAGAAGGCGTGGGCTTCGTCCACGTACTTCTTCTTGAAGAAGAACGAATCGTCCCGCTTGAAGATCCTCGGCCCAGACAGGCGTCCCACCCAATAGTTGGTGTTGTCGCCGAGGATCGCGGCGGCGCTGAGCAGCAGGCCGAGCGCCAGAATGTCGAACTTCACCGGCGAGTCGGGCGTGGCCGAGAGCAACCCGGCCGTCACCAGCAGCGAGTCGCCGGGCAGGAAGAACCCGAAGAACAGGCCGGTCTCGGTGAAGATGATCGCCGCCAGCCCTGCGTAGCCGGCCCAGGCGACCAGCGCGTCGAGGTCGCGGAGGCGATGGAAGAGGTCGAGGATCAGGTCCATTACCGAAATCTAATCGGGAGACAGGTTTTCGGATTCCGAAACCCGCTATCTTCACCCCCATGTCCGTCCTCGACCATCTCAGCGTCGTCTTCCTGTACCCTCAGGACCCCGTCAACATCGCCGCCACGGTGCGCGCGATGAAGAACATGGGGGTGAGCGACCTGCGCCTCGTGAAACCGTGTCCCTACGATCCCTTTCGCATCGAGGGAGTGGCGCACGACACCCGCGACCTCGTGGAGAAGATCCGGCACTTCGAGACCCTCGACGAGGCCCTGGCCGACTGCGCGCACGTCGTCGCCTTTGCGGGCAAGCGGCGCACGGCCAAGTGGGAGCGTCTCACCCCGCGCGAACTCGTGCCGCGCTATCTCGACGATCTGGCCGAGGGACACCGGGTCGCCCTGCTGTTCGGGCAGGAAGATCACGGGCTCAGTAACGAGGCGCTCGACCGCGCCCACGTGCTCTGCATGATTCCCACCACCGAGCATTCGTCGCTCAACCTCGCGCAGGCCGTGCTCGTCGCGCTGTACGAGTTCCACGTGGCGGCCGGCGACTCGACGCGTCGTGTCGACACGCACCGGCACAAGGCGGGGCCGGCCACGCACGAGGAGTGGGAGCGCATGTTCGCCGATGCCGAGTCGGCACTCGAAGCCATCGCGTTCTTCCGCACGCGCAACCCCGAACTCGTGATGCGCTCGTTGCGAAGCATCGCGTTTCGTGCCAAACCCGACGAGCGCGAAGTCACGATGCTGCGCGCCATGGCCATCGAGGTGCTGCGCACCGTCGACCGCATCACCCGCGGGCTGGCCAAGGGGCCGTGGAAGCGGCGCGAGGACTCCGCGGCGGCACCGGTGACGGGGTCGGCGAGCGGAGCTGCGACCCCGGCCGAGGCGCCTGAGCCGTCCAGCACCCCTCCGCAGAAAGGCGCGGACTGACGACGATCGGTGCCGCGCCTACGCGGCATTCGACGCATTTGTCAGGGTTCGCCTTGCGAACACCATTACAGTTGGCGATTTTCTGTTGTTCTGTTCGTCTTGTGAAATCCTTCACAAGATGTCGCCCGACCGATTTCCCTCTCTCCCGGACTACCTCCGATGACGGGACGCAGGAAGTGGCTGGTTATCCCCGGCATGGTGGCGATTGCGGTCGCCTCCACGCTCATGTCCGCGTACGCGGGCAACAACCAGTCTGGTGCCCCCCCAGCGGGCGCGAAGGAAAACGCCACCCAGAAGGCCAACCGCGAAGCCATCGGCAAGGCGAAACCGGGGCCGTGGGGGTATAGCGGCGCATCCGGCTATACCAATTATCTGGGCCAGGGCACGGGGCGATCGCCCGTGCAACCCATTGCCTTCCCGCATCCGGTGCATGTGAACACGCTGCAGATGAACTGCGTGTTCTGTCACGCCTCGGCCTTCAAGTCTGCGGACCCCGGGCTCTCCGCCGGCGCCACCTGCATGGGGTGCCACACCATCATCGGGGCGGACCGCGCTGAGGTGAAGAAGCTCGCTGATGCCACCAACAAGAAGCTGCCCATCCCCTGGGTGCGCGTGCACAAGGTGCCGGAATACGTGCGCTTCACGCACGTCCGGCACGTGAACGTCGGCGTCACCTGCCAGACGTGCCACGGGCAGGTGCAGAACATGACGCAGGTCTACCAGTATTCCTCGCTCAACATGGGCTGGTGCGTCTCGTGCCACGTGAACGGCTACTCGCGCGCCGAGGGTATGCGCGCGGCCGGGTACACGCCCGATTCGGCCGCCCTCGCTGATGAACGCAACGGCGTCCGCAAGACGGCGTCGTACGACTGTTCCAACTGCCACTACTGAGACCCGACGCATGACGACTCCCGTGGAAATGACCAACGGCGTCAAGCGCCGCGATTTCCTGAAGGTCCTCGGCGTCACCGGCGCTGCAACGACGATGGTCGGTTGCAGCACCGACAAGGTCGAGAAGCTCATCCCGTACGTCACGTCACCGGACAACACGGTGCCGGGCGTCTCCAACTATTACGCCACGACGTGCCGTGAGTGCGCGGCCGGCTGCGGCCTGATCGTCGAGACGCGCGACGGTCGCGCGATCAAGGCCGAGGGCAATCCCGATCATCCGGTCAGCCGCGGCGCGCTGTGCGCCCGCGGACAGAGCGGACTGCAGGGGCTGTACAACCCGGATCGTTTCCGCGGCCCGATGATTCGCGAGGGCGGCAAGCTCGTCGCGACCACCTGGGACAAGGCGATCGCCGCGCTGCAGGCCAAGCTGGCCGAAGCCAAGGCGGGCGGAAAGTCGGCCAAGGCCGTGTTCATCAATCAGCACGAACAGGGCGCGTTTGCCGCGCACGTGGACGGCTGGCTGGCCAACCACGGCATGCCCGCGCACATCAGTTACGATGCCGAAGCGCCGCTGGCCACCATCGCGGCGAACAAGGCAGTCTATGGTGTCGCGTGGCCCAAGCTCGACTTCGGCGCCGCGACGCTGATCGTCTCGTTCGGCGCCGACTTCCTGGACGCGTGGGGGCTGCCCGTTCCACAGCAGCTCGACTTCGCCGAGGCCCGTGGCAAGATCGAAGGGGCGCCGCGCGTCATCTACATCGGACCGCGTCGTTCGCTGACCGGCCTCAACGCCGACCTCTGGATCGCGCCGAAGCCCGGCACGATGCACGCCATCGCGCAGATGCTCGCGGGCAAGCGGTCGGTCGCCGATGCGGCCAAGGCCACCGATGTGCCGGCCAAGACGCTCGAGGCGTTGCAGAAGGAAGTGCAGGGGGCCAAGCCCTCGCTGCTCATCGCAGGTGCCACGGGCGAGATGGCCGTCGAACTGGCGACCGAAGTGAACACCCTCAACAAGACGCTCGGCAACGTCGGCGTCACGGTGAAGCCCACGGAGTCGTATGGCGCGTGGGATGGTGTCACGCCGGCCGCGATCCTCAATGATGTCGTGGCGTCGATGGCCGCCGGTGACGTGCCCGTGCTCTTCGTGCGCGGCGCCAACCCGGCCTACAACACGCCGGGCGCGCTCGGCTTTGCCGCGGCGGCCGCCAAGGTCCCGTTCAAGGTGTCGTTCTCGTCGGTTCCCGATGAGACCACATCGATGTGTGACCTCATCCTGCCGGATCACCACGCGCTCGAGAGCTGGGGTGACGCGGAGCCAATGAAGGGGACCATCGGGCTGCAGCAGCCCACCATGGACCCCGTGTTCAACACGCGGTCCACGGCCGATGTGCTCATCGCATCGCTGAAGCCCGCGCCGTGCTTCTCATGTCCAGAGGATCCCGCTGCGGCCAAGGCCCAGACGGCGCTCGCTGCCAAGTATCCCGCGGACTATCGCGGTGTCATCGCGGCGCGCATCGGCGGCAACGGCCAGTTGCAGAACGCACTGCCCAAGGGAATGCTGCCGGGCTCGTCGCCGGCGCGCACCGTGGGGGCCGCCAGGACCATGAAGGCCGGTGGTCTGGAAAAGACAGCCGGCGAGTTCTACCTGGTCACGTACACCAACGCGCTCATGGGCGATGGTCGCGGCGCCAACAAGCCGTGGCTGCAGGAGCTCCCGGACCCGGTCATCAAGACCTGCTGGCAGACCGTCGTGGAGATGCATCCGCAGACGGCGAAGGCTCTGAACGTGGTGGCTGGCGATCACGTGACCGTCAAGACGGCCGCCGGGTCGATCACCGCGCCGGCGTTCCTCTACATCGGCGTCCGCCCCGATACCATCGCCGTGCAGCTCGGCCGCGGGCAGTCGGCCGCGGGCCGCTATGCCAATGGCACCGGCGTCGACGCGTTCCAGCTTCTGCCTGCCGTCAACGATGGCGCCGGCGCCTTTGCGCTGACCGCCACCAAGTGCTCGGTGGCCAAGGGGACCGGTCATTCGATGATCGTCACGACCGAAGGGTCGGGACGTCAGCACGGACGCGGCATCGCGCGGGCGCAGACGTTGCAGGACCTGCTCAGTGGTCATGAGGAGGAGGTCGAGAAGTTCCCGGGCCAGGCATCCGCCGAGTTCCTCCCCGGCCTTCGCGCGCCGGTGGCCAACGATGCACAGGGTGAACTGGGCGACCCGACCTCGGCCTCCAAGGGCGAATACGATCCCAAGCATCCGAGCGGTCGCGCCAAGCGCCGCTGGGCGATGACCATCGATCTGGCCAAGTGCACTGGCTGCGCGGCGTGCGTCACGGCCTGCTACGCCGAGAACAACATCCCGACCGTCGGCGCCGAGTGGCAGGGCCCGATCCTGTACCCCGATCGCAAGTTCCCGGGTGCGAACATCACACGCTCGCGCGAAATGGCGTGGCTGCGCCTGGAGCGCTACTACGAGATTGACCGCGAGTACAAGGACGTGGAGTGGAACGCGGAGCAGCCGGGCGCCGAGGTGCGTTTTGTGCCGATGATGTGCCAGCACTGCGGTGCGGCGCCCTGCGAGCCCGTCTGCCCGGTGTACGCCACGTATCACTCGCCCGACGGCCTCAACGTGCAGGTCTACAACCGGTGCGTCGGCACGCGCTACTGCTCCAACAACTGCCCGTACAAGGTGCGCTACTTCAACTGGTTCGGGTACGGCGTCGAGGATCGCCCGCAGTACGCGTTCCCCGAGCCGCTGCAGTGGCAGCTCAACCCCGACGTCACCGTGCGCGGCAAGGGCGTCATGGAGAAGTGCTCGTTCTGCGTGCAGCGCATCCGCCAGGCGGAGACGCTCGCCAAGGTCGAGAACCGCGAGCTGCAGGGCGACGAGTTCACGACGGCCTGCGCGCAGGCCTGTCCGTCACGCGCCATCGTCTTTGGTGACGCCGCCGACGCAAGCTGGTCCGTCACCAAGCTCATCGATGACCGCCGCGCCTATCACGTGTTCGAGGAACTGAACACGTTCACGGCGGTGGTCTACCTGAAGAAGATCAACCACCCGGCTTCGGCCGGGGCCACGGCGTAAGGGGGCGCGGACGATGGCAACCATCGCCTACGAGCCGAAGCGGCCAAACATCGCCACGGCAAATGTGCAGCTCCCGGCCGTCCGGGATTACGAACAGGTCGACGACGAGATCACGGCGTCACTGCGCCCCACCAAGGCCTGGTTTGCGGCCTTGCTGCTGGCCATGTCCTGCCTCGCCATCGGCATCAGCGCCTGGATGTACCAGATCAACCAGGGGCTGGGCGTGGCGGGGTACAACCCGCCCGTGATGTGGGGCGTCTACATCATCACGTTCGTCTTCTGGGTCGGCATCGGCCACGCGGGCACGCTGATCTCGGCCATCCTGTACCTGTTCCGGGCCGGCTTCCGCACCACGATCTACCGGGCCGCCGAGGCCATGACGGTGTTCGCCGTCATGACGGCCGGGCTCTTCCCGATCATTCACATCGGGCGCCCGTGGAAGTTCTTCTGGCTCATTCCGTACCCGAACTGGCGCCTGCTCTGGCCGCAGTTCAAGTCGCCGCTGATCTGGGACGTCTTCGCCATCTCGACGTACCTCACGATCTCCACGACGTTCCTCTTCGTCGGGCTCATCCCCGACATCGCGGTGCTGCGCGACCGCGAGAAGAACCCGACGCGCCGCGCGATCCTGGCCTTCCTGTCGTTCGGCTGGCGCAACACGGAGCGGGAGTGGCGGCACTTCGCCCGCGCCTACCTGTTCCTCGCCGCCGTCAGCACGCCGCTGGTGCTCTCGGTGCACTCGGTGGTGTCGTTCGACTTTGCCATGGCGCTGACGCCCGGCTGGCACACCACGATCTTCCCGCCGTACTTCGTGGCCGGCGCCATCTTCTCGGGCATCGGGATGGTCTTCACGATCATCATCCCCATCCGGAAGTGGTTCAACCTCAAGCACTACGTCACGCTCAATCACCTCGACGCGGCGGCCAAGCTCTGCCTCTTCACGTCGATGGTCGTCGGCTGCGCGTACATGGTCGAGTTCTTCATCGCCTGGTACGGCGGCGTGGCGGCCGAACAGGACTACTTCTGGAACCGCGTCTTCGGCCAGTGGTGGTGGGCCGCCTGGATCATGCTCACCTGCAACATGATCCTGCCGCTGTCGCTGTTCTCGCAGAAGCTCCGCCGCAACCCGACGTGGCTGTGGATGCTCTCGATCACGATCAACATCGGCATGTGGTTCGAGCGCTTCGTCATCGTCGTTCCGTCGCTGTCGCACGAGTTCGAGCCGTGGCAGTGGACGACCTACGCACCGACCTGGGTGGACTACAGCATCCTGCTCGGCTCGTTCGGCTGGTTCTTCATGTGGTTCCTGCTCTTCATCAAGCAGCTGCCGGTGATTGCCCTCGCCGAGGTCAAGGAGATCGTGCCTCCGCGCCTCAAGCGCGCGCACGCTCACACGCCCGACACGGCCGACGATTTTGAACCCGAAACGCCGGGGGCCCACTAATGCGCGGGGTTCTGGGGCACTTCAAGGAACTCGATTCGGCGGTGGACGCCATCACCGAGTTGAAGCACAAGCGGCTCGGCGACGTCACCGTCTTCACGCCGACGCCACGCCATGAGTTCGAGGCGGCCGTCCAGCCGCCCACCAGCCCGGTGCGCCGCTACATGCTCGTCGGCGGGTTGTCCGGCTGCATCTTCGGCTACTGGATGGCCATCTGGGCGTCCAACTATTGGCCGCTCGTGGTCGGTGGCAAGGCGATCTCCACCTGGATTCCCTACACGGTCTTCGGGTTCGAGGTCTTCGTGCTCGTCGGCGCCCTTTCCACGGTGGCCGGCCTGTTCATCCACGCGCGCATCCCGCGGCTGACGATGACCGTCGGCTACGACCCGCGCTTCAGTCGCGGCGACTATGGCATCTGGGTGGAATGCACCCCCGAGCAGTTCGCGTCGGCCGAGGCGCTCCTCAAGAAGCACGGAGCGGTGGAGGTGCGTGGTGAACGCTAAGGTGATGATTCATCGCGCGGCCGTCGCGGCGCTGCCGCTGGCGCTGGGCGCCTGCAGCTGGTTCACCGACTTCAAGCAGCAGCCGTCGGTGGGCACGTGGCAGGTCTTCAAGGCCGACTCGGCCGAGACCGCCGCCTTCCGCGGCAATCCACGCGCGTCGGTGTCGACCAACGGCACGATGATGCCCGAGTGGCAGGTGTCGTACGGCCTCATGCCGGCGGTCATCGATTCGATGTCGTCGCTGGTGAACCCTGTCGCGGCCGACCTCGCGTCGGTGCAGCGGGGCCGCAAGTATTACCAGATCAACTGCGCCGTCTGTCACGGGAATGCCGGCAAGGGTGACGGCCCGGCGACCAAGCTCGGCATGGTGCCGATGCTGCTCACGTCCGATCGTGTGATGAACGTGCTGACGGACGGCTACATCTGGGGGATGATGCGCAACGGCCGCGGCCTGATGCCGAGTGCCAGCCGCATCGAGGAAATGGACCGGTGGGACGTGGTCAACTACGTCCGCGCGCTGCAGGGCAAGCTGCCCGGCATCGTGGCCGACACGACGCCGGCCGGGCAGCCGGGTGAAACGGGCGACAAGATCCCCGGTCCCACCCGCATCGGACCCAATCGCCCGTCGCGGTATGCGCATCCCACGGTGACCGCCTCGCCGAAGCCCGCCCATGCGGCGGCCGAGACCAAGACGGAGGGCAACAAGTAATGAGCGCCCACGAGACTCCCGCCCCGACGCGCGAACGCGTGCTCGCGGCGATCGACAAGCCGATTCCCCCGCGCATCAAGCAGGCGTTCCTGGCGATGTTCGTCGCCGGGTTTGCCGTGTTCACGTACGGGGCCGTGCGGGGCAATGGCCGCGCCTGGCAGGCGTTCCAGGTCAACTGGCTCTTCTTCACGATCATCGCGTCGGCGGCGGTGATGTTCGTCGCGGTGCAGCGCATCGTCACGGCGCGCTGGTCGCGCTCGGTGATCCGCATCATGGAGGGCTATGCGGCGTTCCTGCCGTTCGCCTTCGTCAGTCTGCTCCTCATGATCTTCGTGGGGAACGAGTACGTGTACACGTGGTGGGACCTGCCGGGCACCGGCGAGTTGAACTCGGCCAAGGACCTGTACTTCGGCCACACCTTCTTCTGGGCCCGTTCCATCGGCGTGATGGGCGCGCTGACGATCCTGCAGCTGTGGTATGTGTGGACCTCGGTGCGGCTCGATGTGGGCGTTTCACCGGAGGGCGGCGCCCCGTGGGCGGCCGGCATCCGGGCGGCGATGCGCCGCGGCTTCGGTGACGAGCGTCGCGAGCTCCACACCACGCACAGTCGGCAGGGGGTCATGGCGGTCTTCATGGCGCTGCTGTTCGGCTTCGGCTGGTGCGTGCTCGCGTGGGACCAGTCGATGTCACTCGACTACACGTTCTTCAGCACCATGTACGGCTGGCTCGAGTTCATGGGCGGCTGGCTGGTGGCACTGATGGTGTTCAGCGGCCTGGTGCGCTGGTTCAACCAGCACCTCGGGGCGTCGGACCTCATCACCGAGAAGCAGTACCACGACATCGGCAAGCTCTGCTTTGGCTTCACCGCCTTCTGGGGCTACCTGACGTTCTCGCAGTACCTCGTCATCTGGTATGCCAACTTGCCGGAAGAGACCCACTTCTTCACGCTGCGCCTTACGGGCGCGTGGAAGCCGGTCACGCTGGCCGCGGTGGCGCTGACGTTCGTGCTTCCGTTCTTTGGCCTGCTGAGCGTGAAGGCCAAGACGTGGACACCGACGATGATGTTCTTTGCCGCGTGCTCGTTCACGGGGCTCTGGCTGGTGCGCTACATCGAGGTGTATCCGTCGATTTACGGGCCCATGGCGCGCGGCGACCTGCCGCTCGGCAAGTGGGAACTGGCGCTCTTCACCGGCTTCCTGGGCGCGTTCGGCTGGTTGTATGCGCAGTTCATGGACGGCTTCCCCAAGATGCGCGTCTTCCTGATGACGTCGCCGTATCGCGACGAAGTGCAGGTGCCGTGTGATCCGCGGACGATGGAGCCGCTGCCGGCGCACGAGTAGACATTAGACGGTAGACGGTAGACGGTAGACGGTAGACATTAGACGGTAGACGGCGGATCGAGCTTAGGGCTTGGTCCGCCGTTCTGCGTTGTGCCGCACCGCCGAGCGAAGCGCGACCAGGCGCGGCGTCAGGTTGTTCAGTGCATTCTCGAGTACGCGGTACGTATCCACGGGCAAGAGATCGGCGTCGCGCGCGAAGAGCAGGTGGTACTCGGTCTCTTTGGCGGAGGCAATCGCAATCCCGATGTAGCGCCCGAACTCCGCCTGTGACTGGCTTCCTGCCCCTTCGGCGAGGTTGGCAGGGATCGCCTGTGCGGCGCGCTGCAACTGCCACCTGATGGCGTGATCCGGAATCGACTTGGCCTGGTGATAACAGGTCAATGCGAACTCGTGCGCCTGTCGGCCCACCTCGAGCCTCTGGAATGGATGCATGCTTGACGATGGCACGGAAGGCGCCGCCAGCCGTACCACAAGCTTGCCACGCGCACCATTCGCTTCCCGTCTACCGTCTACCGTCTACCGTCTACCGTCCACCGTCTACCGTCCACCGTCTACCGTCCACCGTCTACCGTCTACCGTCTACCGTCCACCGTCTACTGTTTCCGCCCCGCCCCCATTAGATTCTTCCGGCTGAGGGGCGTTAGCTCAGCTGGGAGAGCATCCGGTTTGCAACCGGAAGGTCATCGGTTCGATCCCGATACGCTCCATCGTCTTTCGCGGGGCTCAGCGCAAAGCTGGGCCCCGCAATAGTTTACACCTGGTTGGAACTCCTGGGATTTGGTGGAGTAGGGTAAATCCGTACAAAACTTCCGTCCGCAGACGCTGGCAAACAGGTTGTCCAAACCACTCATTTCTGTCGTGCAGAATACCGCCCCCCGTCTCGCACCTGAGCTTGCACTGGATGCGCGTGGTGTCGCCCGCCGTTTCGGTGCCCGATGGGTGCTGCGCGGGGTGAACCTTCAGGTGCGCGCCGGCGAGATCGTCGGCCTGCTTGGCCACAACGGGTGCGGCAAGAGCACGCTGCTGCGCATCGTGGCCACGCTCCTGAAGTCATCGGCCGGCGACGCGTACGTGTACGGCGCCAACGTGCGGACCGAAGGCGATGATGTGCGTCGCCATGTCGGGTTTTTCGCCCACGTGCCGGGGCTGTACGACGACCTGACGGCGCGCGAGAACCTGGCGTTTGCCGCGACCATGCTGGGGCTTCCCTCGGCGGACATCGACGCGGCGATTGAGCGCGTAGGCCTGGCCCACGTCACGCACGAGCGCGTGCGCGGCTTTTCTGCCGGCATGCAGCGGCGCCTGTCGCTCGCGCGGCTCATCCTGCAGCGCCCGCGCCTGCTGTTGCTCGACGAGCCGTACAACAACCTCGATATCGCGGGCATGGCGTTGGTGAACGACTTCATCCGGGACCTGAGTGCGGCGGGCGGTGCGGCGCTGATCGTCGTGCACGACCTCGCGCCGGCCGCCGGTGTGCTGGAACGCACCGTGACGATCCGCGACGGCCGCGTCGCCGTGCCGACCGCCGCCGACCTGACGCACGATGGGGCCTCGCCCCAGGCGGTGACTCTGCCGGCTGGTGCGGCGGGAATCTCCTGATGGCGTTCAAAGACGATCTTCGCCGCATTCGCGCCATCGTGTGGAAGGACCTCACCACCGAGCGGCGCTCCAAGGCCGGCTTCAATGCCGTGGCCGCGCTCGGCGTGACCATCCTGGTGCTCTTTGGATTTGCCCTGGGCCCCGACGCACAGGCGTTGCGTGATGCGGCCGCCGGCGTCCTGTGGCTGGCGGTGCTCTTCGCCGGCGTCCTCGCGTTCAACCGGTCGTACCAGGTGGAACTCGACGGCGGCGCCCTCGAGGCGCTGCTGCTTTATCCGGGCGCGCGGTGGGCCATCTTCGCCGGCAAGCTGATTGCCAACCTGATCTTCGTGACGGCGATGCTGGTGATCGTGGTGACCGTTGGCATCGTGCTCTTCCAGGTGCGCATTCCGGCGGGGTGGCCGCAGCTCATCGGCATCATGATGCTCGGGGTGGTCGGCCTGGTGTCGCTGGGTACCTTTTACGCGGCGATGTCCAGCCGCAGCCGTGCCCGCGAGGTGCTCCTCCCGCTGTTGCTGTACCCGATGCTTGTTCCGGTGCTGCTCGCGTCGATGGAAGCCACCAAGGCGTTCCTGCGTGGCGACATCATGAACGAGGCTGGGGCGTGGGTGCAGATGCTCAGCCTGTTCGACGTGATCTTTCTTGTTGCGACCTTCCTGGCTTTCGAATACGTGATTGAGGTCTGAGTCCCCCATGGCCGACGCGAAAAATACCTTTGACGCCCCTACGGCAGGCTACTGGCCGCATTTCGGCTGGGTGGCCTTCCTGTTCTTCGGATTCACCCAGGTCCACGCGGTCATCACCTCGCCGGCGGACCAGATGATGGGTCACCTGCAGAAGATGATGTACGTGCACGTGCCGGCGGCATGGGTCACGTTCATGGCCTTCGGCGTCGTGCTGGTGACCTC
>CANNKR010000076.1 GCA_947504615.1 Gemmatimonadota bacterium
CGGTAGGCGCCGCGGGCCGACACGTGTCTCGCGGCCGCCGTGGCCGCCTACGGTGCGATCAGCCGGCCGCGGGTGTACTTGTCGAAGACGCCGAGCACCGGCAGTGCGTTCCCCGCATCATCGAACATGCCGCGCGACCGCAGCGGCCCGGGGGCCACGGCCGGCTCCCACCACATCACGCCTCGCCCAAGTCCGTACGGCGTGTCCATCACGGCGCGGTTGATCTCCTCGAGAAACGCGCGCTGCCCCTCGGGCGTTTCGGTGAACGGCGCCGGCTTGCCGACGTACTCCGACGGGCGCCAGTTGTACGCCACTTCCACCAGCACGATCGGCTTGCGATACGTCTCGGCCATGAACGCCAGATTGGCGCGCAGGTCGAGCAGGGTGCCGTGCCACCACGGGTAGTACGACTGGCCGATCACGTCAAACGGCACGCCGCGCCGGATCGCATTGTCCAACCACCACTGCGTCTTCGCCCGGTCGCCGCCCTTGTCGATGTGCAACATGATGAGCGGACGCGCTGCAGTGCCGCGCCCCGCGTCGACCCCGCGAATGCCCGCCTTCAGCAACTCGGCCAAGGTGTCCCACTGCTCGGGCAGCTTGCCGGCCGGAAACATCATCCCCGGAAATATCTCGTTCCCCACCTGCACCATGTCGGGCATCGCGCCGCCTTCGCGCAGCGCAGTGATCGTCGTGCGCGTGTACGCCTCGACGGCTTTCACGAGATCGGGCGCTGACAGCGACTCCCAGGCCTTCGGGATGAACTGTTTGTCGCCATCGGCCCACGTGTCGGAATAGTGGTAGTCGAGCAGGAACTTGTAGCCCATCGCCTTCGCCTGCCGGGCGAGCGCCAAGGTGTACGGGAGATCATTCGGCAGGGGCCACGGGCTGTTGGCCACGGTGTGGAAGAGGCGCAGGCGGATCCAGTTGTAGCCGTGGTCGCGAAAGAGCTGCAGGGCGGGCGTCTCGACCCCGCCGTCCTTGAACCGCGTGCCGCCCGCTTCGGCCTGCGCCACGAACGACAGGTCGGCGCCGATGGCGTAGGCCAGCGTCGCGCCCGTCACCGGCGTGTCGGTGCGGGCCGGCGTCCGCGGCGCAGTGGACTGGGCGCAGGCGGTCAGCGCGGACAACTGGGCCACGATGATGAAGAGCGTGGAGCGGAAGGTGCGACGCATGGGGATGACGCGGTCCTCGAGGAGCCGTGGCGAGGAAGGAACCGGGGGCACCAGTGAGTATGAAAGCGCGTCCCTCCCGGCGCCACCCTGTCGCGAGGTCCGCGACGCCGCGGGACGCACGGTGGGACTCACGGTGGGACTCACGGCGCTGGTGATCGCCGCGCTATATTTTCCGAATTCCTTTCAGCCCACGACCAGGACCTCTCCCCATGAGCATCAAGCTGCGCCTGACGGTCATGAATTTCCTGCAGTTCTTCGTGTGGGGAGCATGGCTCATATCGCTGGGCGGCTACATGATCGTCACGCTCGGCTTCACGGGTGGTGAAGTGGGCAGCGTCTATGCGACCATGGGCATCGCGTCGCTGTTCATGCCGGGGCTCCTTGGCATTGTCGCCGACCGGTGGCTCAACGCGGAAAAGGTGTATGGCCTCTGCCACCTGATCGGGGCGGGCCTGCTGATCTGGGCGACGACCGTCAAGGACTACAAGACGCTGTACCTGATCATGCTGCTGAACGCCATGGTGTACATGCCGACCATCGCACTGGCCAACACCGTGTCGTACAAGGTGCTCGAACAGAAGGGACTCGACGTCATCACGAATTTCCCGCCGATCCGCGTCTGGGGCACGGTGGGCTTCATTGCCGCCATGTGGATGGTGGATTTCGCCGGCTGGACCAAGAGCCCGCTGCAGCTGTACATCAGCGCCGGGTCCGCCCTCTTCCTGGGATTCTACGCATTCACGATGCCTGCGTGCCCGCCCGCCGCGGCCACCGGCACCAAGCGCTCGTTCGTCTCCGCGCTCGGGCTCGACGCCTTCGTGCTGCTCAAGCGGCGCCAGACGCTCGTCTTCTTCATCTTCGCCATGCTGCTCGGCGCGGCACTGCAGATCACCAATGCCTTCGGGGGCGCGTTCCTCGACGACTTCAAGACGCTCTACCCCGACAGCTTCGGCGTGGCGCATCCCAACCTGCTGCTGTCCATTTCGCAGATTTCCGAAACGCTCTTCATCCTGAGCATCCCGTTCTTCCTTCGGCGCTTCGGGATCAAGACCGTGATGCTCATCAGCATCTTCGCCTGGGTCCTCCGGTTCGGCCTCTTCGCCGTCGGCAATCCCGGGTCGGGCCTCGGGCTGTTGGTGCTGAGCATGATCATCTATGGCATGGCGTTCGACTTCTTCAACATCTCGGGGTCGCTGTATGTCGACCGCGAAGCGGACAGCAGCATCCGCGCCAGCGCGCAGGGGCTGTTCATGATCATGACGAACGGCCTCGGCGCGTTCTTCGGCGGCACGGCCAGCGGCTGGGTGGTCGACCACTTCACCGCCAACGGCATCAAGGATTGGCGGAGCATCTGGTTCACGTTTGCCGCCTACGCGCTGCTTCTCGGTATCGCCTTCCCGCTGATGTTCACCTACAAGCATGTGCGTTCCGAGGGCACCCCGGCGGCGGCGCACCACTAGGAGCGCGCCGCGGCACCGGGCGACGCCCGGCGCCTTTGCACATCAACATCCGCATTCGGAATCCCGGATCGGAGTCCGCCGTCCGACATCGGGTATCGCCGTCCATGTCCCTGTTCAAGTCCAAGAAGAGCCTGTGGCAGCGCATCAAGGACGTCGCGCTCCGTGACGTCGGGGTGCTGGTGCGCGGCGGGGTCAACGCCGGCTCGCTCGAGCAGCTCGAGACGCTGCTGCTCGAGTCCGACTTCGGCGTCCCGGTCACCACGCGCCTGATCGAGGCCGTGGAGCGCCAGGCCGCACGCGGGGCGATCAAGACGGAAACGGAGTTCCTCGAGGCATTGCGCGAGGGGCTGGTCGGCGCGCTCCGGGCGGGCAACAGCAACCCGGCGCTCGTCCTTGGTGACACCAAACCGGCCGTCGTCCTCGTGCTCGGCGTCAACGGCGCCGGCAAGACGACATTCATTGGCAAGCTGGCCTCGCGCCTGACGCGCGAGGGGCTGAAGGTGATGGTGGCCGCCGGCGACACGTTCCGGGCCGGCGCCATCGACCAGCTGCGCGTCTGGGCTGAGCGCAGCGGCAGCGACTTCGTGGGCGCGCAGCCGGGCGGCGATCCGGCCGCCGTCGCGTACAGCGCCATCGATGCCGCCGTCACCCGCGGCATGGACGTGGTGATCATCGACACGGCGGGGCGCCTGCACACCAGCGAGGGGCTCATGGAAGAGCTCAAGAAGGTCGCCCGTGTCATTGCCAAGCGGCTTCCCGGCGCACCGCACGAGTCGCTGTTGGTGCTCGACGGCACCATCGGGCAGAATGCGGTCATGCAGGCGCGGACCTTCGCGGCGGCCGTGCCGGTCACCGGGCTCGTCATCACCAAGCTCGACGGCACGGCGCGCGGCGGCGTGGTAGTGGCCGTGCACGAAGCCATCGACGCCCCCGTCAAGTATGTCGGCGTGGGCGAGCAGGCCGACGACCTGCGCTCGTTCGACGCCGACACCTTCGCCCGCGAGTTGCTCGAGGGGTGAGCTTCAAGGAGAAGGCGCCCGCCCGGGTGCTCGACACCCCGATCACCTTCCTGAAAGGGGTGGGGGAACGCCGTGCCGAGGCCTTTCGGCGCCTGGGCGTGCTGAACGCGCGTGACCTGCTGTTCCACATTCCGCATCGCTACGAAGATGCGTCCACCGTGCGGCGCATCAACTCGCTGCAGATCGGCGAGGACGCGACCGTCATTGGCACGGTCATCTCAAAGGGCGTGCTTCCCACCCGAAAAGGGTTGCGCGTCTTTCAGGCCGTGGTGCAGGACGCCAGCGGGCTGATCGAGGCATCGTGGCCGGGGCAGCCGTTCCTCGACCGTTCCATCAACAAGGGCGACATGCTCCTGCTGAGCGGCACCGTGCGCTTCTTCCACGGCCGCCAGCTGATGCCGCGCGAGTTCGTGAACCTCGGCGCCGAAGACACGGGGACCGCCGAAGGGCGCGTGCTGGCGGTGTACCCCGCCACGGAAGGGCTGTCGTTCAAGCAGATCCGCGGTGTCATCGACAAGCACCTCGACGCGCTGGTGCCCGCCCTCGAGGAATACCTGCCGGCCGAGCTGTTGCGCGAGACCGGCCTCCCCGGCATCCAGGACGCGATGCGCCGCGTGCACCGGCCGACGAGCGTGGCCGAGGCGCTGAGCGGGCGCGCGCGCCTGGCGTACGACGAACTCCTGTGCGTGCACCTGCTGCAGCGCCGCGCCAATGCCATCGCCCGCCAGGCGCGCCGCGGCATCACGTTCGTGAACAAGCGCGACCTCACCACGCGCCTCAAGGCGTCGCTGCCGTGGGAACTGACCGGCGCGCAGGTGCGGGCCACGCGCGAGATCGTGGCCGACATGACGAGCCCGCAGCGCATGCACCGGCTGCTGCAGGGCGATGTCGGCAGCGGCAAGACCATCGTCGCGCTGTTTGCCAGCTGCCTGGCGCTCGAGAACGGCTATCAGGCGGCCGTGATGGCGCCCACGGAACTGCTCGCCGAGCAGCACTTCCGCACGTTCTCCACCCTGATGTCTCCCCTTGGCATCGAGCCCGTGCTGGTGGTCGGGGCGATGAATGCGAAGGCGCGGCGTGCGGCGGCCGCGCGGCTGGCCGAGGCCGGCCCCGTGCTGGTGATCGGCACGCATGCGCTGGTGCAGGAAGGGACGCAGTTCGCCCGGCTCGGCCTGGCCGTCATCGATGAACAGCACCGCTTCGGCGTGGAGCAGCGGGCCACGCTCGGCACCAAGGGCGACGCGCCCGATATTCTGCTGATGTCCGCGACCCCCATTCCGCGGTCGCTGGCCCTCACGCTCTACGGCGACCTGGACGTGAGCGTGCTCGACGAGCGCCCTCCGGGACGGCAGCCGGTGACCACGGCGCTGCGCCCAGAGAGTGGGCGGGAACGCGTCTTCGAGTTTGTCGAGCAGCAGTTGGCGGCCGGCCGACAGGCGTATGTGGTGTACCCGCTGATCGACGAGTCGGACAAGATCGCGCTGAAGGCGGCCACCACGGCTTTTGCCACGCTTGCCGCCGGCCAGTTTGCCCATCGGCGCGTCGCGCTGCTGCATGGGCGGCTGTCGAGCGACGAAAAGGACGCGGTGATGCGGGCCTTCCGCGACGGCGCGGTGGACCTGCTGGTGAGCACGACGGTCATCGAGGTCGGGATCGACGTCGCCAATGCCACGGTGATGGTCATCGAACACCCCGAGCGTTTTGGGCTGTCGCAGCTGCACCAACTGCGCGGGCGGGTAGGGCGGGGGGCCGAGGAGTCGTTCTGCGTGCTGCTGGGGGACGTGAGCCCCGATGCGCACGAGCGGCTTCGCCACATGATCGAGACCGAGGACGGCTTCGAGATCGCCCGCGCCGACCTGCGGATCCGCGGGATGGGCGACCTGTTCGGCGAGCGCCAGAGCGGGCTTCCGACCTTCAAGATTGCCGATCCGGTGCGTGATGAGGAACTGAGCGAGATGGCGCGGGTGGCCGCCGAGCGGCTGCTCTCGGCCGATCCCCTGCTGGGTGCGCCGGCCCACCGGGCGCTGCAGCGCACGCTTACGACGCGGTATGGCCGGGCCCTAGAGTTGTTCCGGGTCGGGTAGGGTGGCGTGCTGGGGCTGGGATCGCGCACGGGGCCGGGATGCCGCCACCGCTTGGCGTTCGGTTTCTCGCGGCTTGAACCTCCCCCCTGCGGCTCCGTTGCACTAAGTTTCGGAGTTATGCCGGAAACGGCGGACTTATTGCAATGCGAGGCGGCCGACACCGGCCGCATGAAGACCCCCACCCGCAGGTTGCACCTTCCTTTGGAGGAAACTGATGCATAGCTGGCTCGCCTCGGGCCTGATCGAGCGTGTGGTGTCCGCTCGCCGGATCCGCGCGCTGGTGGCCCTCGCCGCCGTATTCCTGCTCACCCTGCCCATGACGGCCTTCGCCCAGGAAGCTGGTGGCGAGGCCAACCTCGTGCTCCCCGACCTGAAGAGCGTGGTCTTCATCGGCGGCATGAACGGCTACACGCTGCTCGCCATTGGGCTGATCTTCTGCGCGTTGGGGCTGCTGTTCGGCCTGATGATCTACACGCAGCTCAAGAACCTGCCGGTGCATCGCTCCATGCTCGAGGTGTCGGAGCTGATCTACGAGACCTGCAAGACCTACCTGGTCACGCAGGGCAAGTTCATCATGATCCTCGAGGCGTTCATCGCCGTCGTGATCGTGCTCTACTTCGGCGTCCTGCTGAAGATGGAATCGTTCCGCGTGGTGATCATCCTCGCGTTCAGCCTGGTGGGCATCGCGGGCAGCTATGGCGTGGCCTGGTTCGGCATCCGGGTGAACACGTTTGCCAACTCGCGCACGGCCTTCGCCGCGCTGCGCGGCAAGCCGTACAACCTCTATTCGATTCCGCTTCGCGCCGGCATGAGCATCGGCATGCTGCTGATCAGCGTGGAACTGCTGATCATGCTCTGCATCCTGCTCTTCATCCCGCGTGAGTACTCGGGCCCCTGCTTCATCGGCTTCGCCATCGGCGAGTCGCTGGGTGCGGCCGCGCTGCGTATCGCCGGCGGCATCTTCACCAAGATCGCCGACATCGGCGCCGACCTGATGAAGATCGTCTTCAAGATCAAGGAAGACGATGCCCGCAACCCCGGCGTCATTGCCGACTGCGTGGGCGACAACGCCGGCGACTCGGTGGGTCCGAGTGCCGACGGCTTCGAGACCTACGGCGTCACCGGCGTCGCGCTGATCACGTTCATCCTGCTCGGCGTGCACGACCCGCTGGTGCAGGTGCAGCTGCTCGTCTGGATCTTCGTCATGCGCATCATGATGCTGGTCGCCAGCGCCGGCTCGTACTTCATCAATGAAGCGGTCGCCAAGGCGCGGTACGCCACGGCCGATCACATGAACTTCGAGGCGCCGCTGACGTCGCTGGTGTGGCTGACGTCGATCGTCTCGATCGTCCTGACGTTCATCGTGTCCAAGGCGATCATCCCCGAGCTCGGCGGCAACCCGACGCTCTGGTGGAAGCTCGCCACGATCATCTCGTGCGGCACGCTGGCCGGCGCGGTCATCCCCGAGCTGGTGAAGGCCTTCACGTCCACCGAGTCGCGGCACGTGCGCGAAGTGGTGACGTCGTCCGAAGAGGGCGGCGCGTCGCTGAACATCCTGTCGGGCCTCGTGGCCGGCAACTTCTCGGCGTTCTGGCTCGGTATCAGCATCGTCGCCCTCATGTCGGTCGGCGCCTATGTGAGCACGCTGGGCCTCGGCGACACGGTCAACGGTTCGGCGCTGATGCTGGCGCCGGCGGTGTTCGCGTTCGGCCTCGTGGCGTTCGGCTTCCTGGGCATGGGCCCGGTGACGATCGCCGTGGACTCGTACGGTCCGGTGACGGACAATGCGCAGTCGGTGTACGAGCTGTCGCTCATCGAGCAGGTGCCCAACATCCAGGCGGAAGTCAAGAAGGACTTCGGCTTCGACATCGTCTTCGCGCGCGCCAAGGACCTGCTGGAAGAGAACGACGGCGCGGGCAACACGTTCAAGGCGACGGCCAAGCCGGTGCTCATCGGCACGGCCGTCGTCGGCGCCACCACGATGATCTTCTCCATCATGATGGGGCTCACCAACGGCCTCACCGAGAACACCGACAAGCTCTCGCTGCTGCACGCGCCGTTCGTGCTCGGCCTGATCACCGGCGGGGCGATCATCTACTGGTTCACCGGTGCGTCCATGCAGGCCGTCACCACCGGCGCCTACCGCGCCGTGGAGTTCATCAAGGAGAACATCAAGCTCGACGGTGCCGACAAGGCGTCGGTGGAAGACAGCAAGGCGGTGGTGAAGATCTGCACGCAGTACGCGCAGAAGGGGATGTTCAACATCTTCCTCACGGTCTTCTTCGCCACGCTGGCCTTCGCGTTCGCCGAGCCGTACTTCTTCATCGGCTACCTGATCTCCATCGCCATCTTCGGGCTGTACCAGGCCATCTTCATGGCCAACGCCGGTGGCGCGTGGGACAACGCCAAGAAGATCGTCGAGACCGAGATGAAGGCCAAGGGCACCCCGCTGCACGACGCCACGGTGGTCGGCGACACGGTGGGCGATCCGTTCAAGGACACGTCGTCGGTGGCGCTCAACCCGGTCATCAAGTTCACGACGCTGTTCGGCATGCTGGCCGTGGAACTCGCGGTGAAGCTCACGAAGGAGCAGGGCACGCTGCTAACCAGCGGCCTGTCCATTGCGTTTTTCGCTATCTCGCTGGTCTTCGTCTACCGCTCGTTCTACGGCATGAGCATTGGCGGGGCCAAGAAGGCAGCGGCGAAGGCGCACGGCTAGCCGACACACGGCAGGAAAGACGAAAGCCCGCCAATCGGCGGGCTTTCGTGTTTTCAGCCGGGGCACGAGGCGCCGACGATTGAGCGCCGTGTGGCCCTGACGGGCTGTGTGGGGAATCTCGGTCCTGCGCCGCTCATACTATATTGGTTCTGGGAGGGGCAAGGCTGGAGTCCCCCCGTGCCCGCGTCGTCACCCGTGCCCGTCCGCCCCGTGGCGGTCCACTTTCATCGTCCTGCCTGCCATGCGCCGTCCCCCACTCTCATTTCTGTCCCTCCTCGCCGCGATCACCCTGCTGACCGCCGGGACGCTGAACGCGCAGGGTGCCAAGCCGGCCTGTGATGCTGGCCTCACCCTGCCGGCCGGCTTCTGTGCGCAGATCTTCGCCGATCGCCTGGGCGCGGTGCGCCACATCGTGGTGGCGCCCAACGGCGACGTCTTGGTCAACGCCAACGCCTCGCAGGGCGGGGCCGAGAGCGGCACCGCGACAGGGGCCGGCGGCGGTGTGCTGCTGCTCCGTGACGGGAACCACGATGGCAAGGCCGAACTGATTCGAAAACTGGCAGGGACCGGCGGCACGGGCATCGGCCTTGGCGACGGCTACCTGTGGGCCACCGAGCGCAACAATGTCGTGCGCTACCGGTACGCCGTCGGGGACACCATGGTGGGGGTCGCCGACACGATCCTCAAGACCCTGCCGCTCGGGGGCCACAACGCATACAACTTCGTGGTGCGGGGCAACGTGCTCTACCTGAACATCGGGTCGCGCACCAACTCGTGCCAGCAGAAGGACCGCCAGAACAAGTCGCCCGGCGTGGATCCCTGCGTCGAGCGCGAGACGCGTGGCGGCATCTGGACCTTTGCCGCGAACACACCGGGGCAGACGGCGGCCGACGGCAAGCGCTTTGCCGCCGGCATCCGCAACTCGGTGGGACTCGCGTGGAACGGGCCGGCCAACGAACTGTGGACCATGCAGCATGGCCGCGACCAGCTGGCGATGAACTGGGGCTTCAGCGACGCGTACAACGCGGAGAATCCGGGCGAGGCGCTGCTGCAGCTCAAGGACGGCGACGACTTCGGCTGGCCCTACTGCTACTTCTCCACGGAGGAGAAGAAACTGGTGCTGGCGCCGGAGTACGGCGGCGATGGCAAGCAGGTGGGACGCTGCGCCGGCGCCAAGGCACCCGCGTACGTCTTTCCCGCGCACTGGGCCCCCAACGCGCTGCTGTTCTACACGGGCGCCCAGTTCCCGTCCGAGTATCGCGGCGGCGCGTTCGTCGCCTTCCACGGGTCGTGGAATCGTGCGCCGCTCATGCAGGACGGGTTCCGCGTTTCGTTCCTTCCTCTGAAGAATGGCAAGGCCGCCGGCGCGGCCCGCACCTTTGCCGACGGCTTTGCCACCGATTTCTTCAAGGGGAAGCGAAATTCCGATCCCCAGCCGGTGGACGTGCGCAACCATCGTCCCACCGGCCTTGCCCAGTCTCCTGATGGCGCCCTCTACGTCACTGACGACCTGAGCGGCACCGTCTACAAGATCAGCTTCCCGAGGAAGTAGTCGCGTGAGCCAGCCCTTTGCCCGCATCGATCAGCTCTCCCAGTTCGCCGACCAGTCGGTCACCGTGCGCGGCTGGGTCACTCACCTGCGCTCGTCCGGCAAGGTGGCCTTCATCGTGATGCGCGACGGCAGCGGCGTGCTGCAGTGCGTCCTCGTCAAGAAGCAGCTTCCCGAGGAAGACTGGGCGCGCTTCGCCGAGCTCACGCTCGAGGCGAGTGTCGCCGTCACCGGCGACGTGCGCGCCGATGACCGCGCCCCCGGCGGCTTCGAACTGGGTGTCACCGCGCTCACCATCGTGGGGGCGAGTCCGCTGGATTATCCGATCCAGCCCAAGGAACACGGCATCGACTTCCTCCTCGACAACCGGCACCTCTGGCTGCGCTCGCCCAAGCAGCTGGCCATTGCGCGCATCCGCAACGAGATCGAGCAGGGGATCCACGACTTCTTTTATGAGCGCGGCTTCCTGCGCGTCGACACGCCCATCCTGACGGCGGCCATTGGCGAGCGGTCGGGGCTGTTCTCCACGGAATACTTCGAGGAAGGCACGGCGTACCTCGCACAGACCGGCCAGTTGTACGGCGAGGCGGCCGCCGCGGCGTACGGGCGCATATACACCTTTGGCCCGACGTTCCGCGCCGAGAAGTCCAAGACGCGCCGGCATCTGAACGAGTTCTGGATGATCGAACCCGAGATGGCGTGGTACGACCAGGCCATGAACCAGGACCTGCAGGAAGAATTCGTGTCGTACCTCGTGCAGCGCTGCCTGGAGCGGCGCGGTGCGGAGTTGAAGGAGCTGGAGCGCGACACGTCGAAGCTCGAGACGGTGAAGGCGCCGTTCCCCCGCATCGCCTACACCGACGCGGTCGAGATCCTGCAGAAGAAGGGAAGCGAGATCAAGTGGGGCGACGACCTGGGCGCCGAGGACGAGGCGCTGCTGGTGGCCGACTATGACCGCCCCGTCTTCGTCTGCAACTATCCCAAGGAAGCCAAGGCCTTCTACATGAAGGAGAACCCCGACGATCCGCGGACCGTGCTTTGCGCTGACCTGCTGGCGCACGAGGGATACGGCGAGATGATCGGCGGGTCGCAGCGCGAGGACGATCTCGACAAGCTCGTGGCGCGCATTCAGCACGAGGGGCTGCCGATGGACGCCTACGGCTGGTACATCGACCTCCGGAAGTACGGCACCTTCGTGCATTCGGGCTTTGGGCTGGGCCTCGAGCGGACGGTTGCGTGGATCTGCGGGTTGCCGCACATCCGCGAATGCATCGCGTTCCCGCGGATGATGAACCGCCTGCGCCCGTGACCGAACTGCCGCGCAACCCGGGCGAGCCGCTCGACCTCGAGCGCGTCCGCGGCATTCGCGTCAACAAGAGCGCGGCCGAACGGCGTGCGGCCAGCATCGGGACGCGGCGCACGGTGAAGAAGCAGTGGCAGGCGGCCTGGCTGCTGCGCGCCCTGACGCTGATCGACCTGACCACCCTGAGCGGCGATGACACGCCGGGCAACGTGCGGCGGCTCTGCGCCAAGGCGCGTCACCCGCTGCGCCCCGATCTGGTGGACGCACTCGGCGTCGGTCATCTGGCGCCGACGGTCGGCGCGGTGTGCGTGTATCACCAGTTGGTCGCCACCGCCGTCGAAGCGCTCGAAGGGAGCGGCATTCCCGTGGCTGCGGTGTCCACCGGCTTTCCCGCTGGGCTCTCGCCGTTCCGGCAGCGCGTCGAGGAGATCGGTGCGTCGGTGAAAGCGGGGGCCCGCGAGATCGACATCGTGATCACGCGCGGTCACGTGCTCACCGGGAACTGGCAGGCGCTCTACGACGAAGTGCAGGCCTTTCGCGACGCCTGCGGCGAGGCGCACCTCAAGGTGATCCTTGCGACGGGCGAACTGGCCACGCTGACCAACGTGGCGCGTGCCAGCTGGGTGGCCATGCAGGCCGGCGCCGACTTCATCAAGACGTCCACCGGCAAGGAAGGGGTGAACGCCACGCTCCCCGTGTCGCTGGCGATGGTGCGCCAGATCCGCGAATACCAGGCCCACACGGGGTTCAGCGTGGGGTACAAGCCGGCCGGCGGCATACGCACGGCGAAGCAGGCGCTCGAATTCCTGCTGCTGATGAACGAGGAACTGGGCCGCGAGTGGCTGGATCCGCACCTCTTCCGCTTTGGTGCCAGCAGCCTGCTCACCGATATCGAACGACAGCTCGAGATGTACGTGACGGGGCGCTACGCCGCGGCACACCACCACCCGATGCCCTGACCACCATGGCGACCGTAGCCGAGATCTTCGAGACGATGGAATACGGGCCGGCGCCCGAGGGCGACGGGCCGGCGCGTGCCTGGCTGGCGGCGCACGATGCCACCTTCGGGCACTTCATTGACGGCAAGTTCACCAAGGCGGGCAAGACCTTCGACGTCTTCGATCCGTCCACGGGCGCGCGGCTCGCGCGGGTCACGCAGGGGACCGCCAGGCACGTGGACGCCGCCGTCGCGGCGGCGCGCAAGGCGTTCCCGGCGTGGAGCCGGCTCGCCCCGCACGCGCGCGCCAGGCACCTGTACGCGCTGGCCCGCATGGTGCAGAAGCACGCGCGCCTCTTCGCCGTGCTCGAGACGCTCGACAACGGCAAGTCGATTCGCGAGACGCGCGATGTCGACGTCC